>NZ_JBMFWB010000015.1:0-53481 GCF_049965695.1 Athalassotoga sp.
TCTTCACATCGTAATCCACAAGAGAATGCAGTTCTTCTCCATAAAGCGATATGGATCCTTCGTTATTTTTGGAACCTTTATGTATTGGGTTGTAAGAATCTATCTCGCCTCCCATTTTCGTTCCCAGCATGTCTATATAAAATCTGTCTTCCGCTATGTTGGATGCCCATGAAGTTTCAACAAAAACACTCGATCCATCTTCAAACCTTATGAAAGCAGTAGCAAGATCTTCAACATCATTTTCTTTTCCATCTCTTAGTTTGTCTTTGACATCCGAAGATTCCCATGGATATTTTCCATCTATGTGATATTCTGGAAAGTATTTGTAAGTTGAAGCCGAAACTGAGACTGGTTTAGGATTTCCCATCAAATATCTCGTCAGATCTATCACATGCACCCCTATGTCTATGACAGGTCCTCCGCCGGATTCCTTTTTGACTGTAAACCATCCCTTTGGAGTCCCGCGTCTTCTCATATACCCTATCTTGGCATAATATATCTTTCCAAGTTTTCCTTCATCTATGAATTGCTTCAACTTTTGCGCGTCTCCTCTGAATCTGTTGTTAAATCCCATCATGAGTAACTTTCCCGTTTTTCGAGATGTTTCAAACATACTTTGGGCTTCCTTTGCGTTCATGGCCATCGGCTTTTCGCAAAGTACGGCCTTTCCGGCGTTCAAAGCGTCAATTGTCATTTGGGCATGCAGATAATTCGGCGTGCATATGCTTACAGCATCGATGTCGGGATTTGCCAGTAAATCTTTGTAGTTCGTGTAGGTTTTGGGTATAGAAAATTGCTCCGCAACTTTCTTTAACCTGTTTTCAACGACATCTGCCACCCCGACGATCTCCGCTCCCGCTTCGATGTAAGCGGGAATATGTGCCAGTTGACCTATAAGTCCTGCGCCTATAACACCAACCTTTACATTTTTTGCCATAAAAATTCCTCCATCATTCTTCGATCACTTCTGAAAATTATAACGCATTTTGTAAAAAATTGAACTTTTGTGCATCTCTGTCATGTCAAATTTAATATGGATAAGCGCATACATTTCGTACTTTTGATATTTCTTATCGCACTTTCAATTTACATGGTTCGAAGTTTTGTAATAGCCGCAGATTTCAAAAGAATACAAATCGCAAAAACAGAAGTCACGATACCCGCAAGTTATGGAGACATAATGGGATCGGAAAATCAACCCATAATGCAAAATACTTTAGCATATAATGTCTACATAGACGTAGGTTATGCCAAAGCACTTTCAAAAATAAACGGATGGAAATATCCGGATCGTGTTGTTGAAGCCGTCAAGTACTTTGGGTTAAATCCACGTTCACCTGCGATATCAAAGATAATATCAAATCAAAAGGGTGGCATAGAAGTAGGTTTTGTCAAAGCGCAAAAGATAAAAGATCTTCCCGATGATTTATCCAAATTCTTGAACATACAACGTGCCTACGTTGAGACAAAAACGGCATCTTCTCTCGATGTCATCGCTCAAGCCATAAAAAGCAGATATTTCAAATACATCTCTCCAAAAAAGAACGGTGCTATTTTTTACAACTCATTCGGGCCTTACAATTTGGTATCCGGTATAAAAAATTTTGTTAAACCTTTAAACGGAGATTCGATAATAACGACGATCGATCCATCGATTCAAGCATTTGCTCAGCAGATGATAGACAAAGATGTAAAAGAAAATGACGCACATGGAGGAGAGGTAATAGTTACAGATCCGCAAAACAACGATATCCTGGCCATGGCAAGCACATGGCAGTACGATGCACCGATCATGAATCTGTTTCAGCCGGCATCAACGATGAAACCTTTGATCTTCTGCGAAGCACTTCAGGAAGATGCCGTGAGCACAAGTACGAAATTCAGTGGCCCTTATTACATCCCGGATCCTAAAATTCCGCTTGTTATAAGGGATGCCGAGCCTCATCCATGGCCTGTAAGTCTAAAAGATGCCCTTGTTTATTCTTCCGATGTGGCTGAAATGAAGATAGCCACGAGACTCATCAAGAAAATAGGTCCGCAGGCTTATTACGATTGGTTTTTGAAATTTGGATTCGGCCATAAAACGGGCATAGATTTACCTCAAGAGACCAATGGAATACTTACACCTCCGAACAAATGGTACGGAATAGGCGGTCAAGAAATGGCAATAGGTCAGAGTATAGCAGTTACAGGTATTCAAATGATAACGGCCCTTAACGCCGTTGCCAACGGCGGATACTGGATAAGGCCTCACGTACTTAAAGAAATAATCTCTCCATCGGGAAGCGTTGTTTATTCCTATCATCCATTTATGAGAAAAATATTTGAATCTGAAGTCACAAAAACAGTCAGAAAATTCATGGTTGGAGTCGTTGAAAGAGGAACCGGTATACCGGCACAGATAAAGGGAGTATCGGTCGGTGGCAAAACCGGAACAGCCCAAAAGGCTGAAAACGGTAAAGTTTCTCTTAATGGGCCATGGTTCTCTCTTTTTTACGGATTTTTTCCCGCAAATCATCCAAAGTATTCTATCTACGTGATGATAGATCAGCCTTCCAAAGGGTTGTATTATGGGGAAGACGTTGCCGCTCCTTTAATTCATTCAATAGGCACATACATTTTGAACTTGAACAACAATCGTGAAAAAGTGTATGATTTGCTTTCATACAAAATGCCGAATCTTGAAGGCTTGCCTTTGAACCAAGCACTTTCAATTCTTGAAAGATTTTCTGTGTCTCCAAACAACATCTCATTTTCCGGAAACGGTATTGTGATTTCCCAATCTCCGCCTCCAAACACGCCCTTATCGGAAGTAAAAAATGTAAAACTTAAATTCGGATTAAATTGATAATTTAATTACAGCAGAAATGATGGTAAAATCTTTTTGATAGGATTAATGAGGAGGGATGAAATGCAAGGTTATTACAGATTTCCGCATATACATGAAGAAAAAATCGTTTTCGTTTGCGAAGACGATCTATGGCTTACAGATGTAAAAGGAGAAACTCCGAGACGTCTTACGTCCAATTTAGGTGAAGTCACAATGCCTTACTTTTCACCGGACGGAAAATGGATAGCCTTTGTAGGCCGCGAAGAGGGAAATCCCGAAGTGTACGCTATACCGTCATCCGGAGGAAAAGAAAAAAGAATCACATATCTCGGAAGTACTGCGTGTTCCGTTGCGGGCTGGCACAATGACAGGATAATTTTTGCGACCAATTACGCACAACCTTTTAAAAGAATAACCGAGTTGTGGGAAGTAGACGTCGATGGCAACAACCTTGAAAAACTTCCTTACGGATACTCAAGAAACGTGAGCTTTGGGAAAGGGGTCGTTGTGGGAAGAAACACGATCGATCCGGCAACATGGAAAAGGTACAAAGGTGGTCGTGCCGGAGAAATACTGATAAGTTCAGACGGGAAAAATTTCAACAAATTGATAGATTTGAAAGGAAATTTTGCAAACCCTATGTGGATAGGGGAAAGAATCTATTTTGTCTGCGATCACGAAGGAATAGGGAATATCTATTCCTGCCTTCCGGATGGTCATGATCTGAGAAGGCACACTAACCACGCCGATTTCTACGTAAGAAATGCCTCCACGGACGGTAAAAATATAGTTTACCATAGCGGTGGAAACCTTTACTTTTTAGAAGTAAAAAAGGATCTGGTTTCACAAATACCTGTAGATTATGAAGGATCCCGGGTTCAAACGAACAGAAAGTTCACAGATGCCGCAAAGTATTTGGAAGATTGTGCCCTCTCTTCAGATGGAAAATTTTTAGCACTGAATTCAAGGGGAAAATCACTTTCTTTTGCAAACTGGGAAGGACCCGTGATCTATCACGGTAAAAGCGGTGTAAGGTACAGGTTGAGCAGATATCTGCCAGACGGAAAAAGCATCGTCTTTGCAAGTGACGACGGAAATGAGGATCACATAGAAATCATCGGTTTAGACGATCCTCAAGATCCAAAAAAGATAGAAGTAGATACAGGCAGACCTGTCGAGATAAAAGTTTCACCGAAATCGAACGAAATAGTTTTATCGAACAACAGAAACGAACTCATCTGGATCGATCTTGAAAGTTCAAAATCCAAAGTTATAGACAAAAACACGTATTATCTAATAAATGGATTCAACTGGTCTTCCGATGGAAGATGGATATCTTATGCCTGCAACATAAACAGAACTCAATCTATTATAAAAGTATATGATACCAAATCCGGCGAAATCCATGAAATCACAAAGCCAGTCCTCAAAGATATGATGCCGGTCTTCGATCCGCTTGGAAGATACCTTTACATAATTTCTTTGCGCGTATTCAATCCGGTCTACGACAAAATGAACTTTGCGCTTGGTTTTCCGAAGGGAATGAGACCATATCTTATAACTTTGAGAAAAGACCTTCCATCTCCATTTGTTCCGATACCAAAAGGGTTTAAAGAAGAGAAAGGTACTGAAGAGGTAAAAGATGTCGTCATAGACTTTGACGGAATAAAGGATAGAATATTGCCATTTCCCGTAACTGAAAGCATATACACAAATATCGGCGCGACAAAGGACAAAATATTTTACACGTCCCTCCCTGTTGAAGGAGCCATAACCGACGATATCTTCAGTTTGGAATTGCCGGCCAATGCAACGTTGAAATACTTCGATCTTAATGATCTCGAAGAAAAGACCTTTCTCGATCATGTGTCTAATTTCAAAATTTCCGAAGACGGTTCGGCAATAATCGTAAGAATAAAAAACAGCATAAGGGTTTTGTCAACATCCGCGGAAGTTACAAAAGAAGAAAAAGCAGGAAGGAAGGGCGGATGGATAGATTTAGCGCGAATAAAAATTTCAGTTGATCCCATTCTCGAATGGCAGCAAATGCTTAAAGAAGCATGGAGGCTTCAAAGAGATTATTTCTGGCGTGAAGACATGTCCGGTGTTGAATGGAAAAGAATTCTCGACAAATATTATCCTCTCGTTGAAAGGATATCATCGAGAAGCGAATTTTCTGATCTGATCTGGGAAATGCAGGGAGAACTCGGGACATCTCACGCTTACGAACTTGGCGGAGATTACAGACCGAGGCCTGAATATAAAATGGGATTTCTTGGCGCCGATGTGATTTACGATTCACATCTTGACACTTACCAAATCTCCAGAATAATAGGCGGCGATCCATGGACCGAATACGCACCGCCACTTAAAAGACCCGGAGCGGATGCAAAAGAAGGCGATCTTTTGATCGCCGTAAATGGGCAAAAATTATATAAGAAATTTTCTCCCGCAATGGCACTTGTTAACATGGCAAATCAGGAAGTCCAGTTAACGCTTAAAAGAGGAGAAGAAATAAAAAATGTCTGGATAAAAGTTATCGGCGATGATACACCTTTAAGGTACAGAGAATGGGTCGAGAAAAACAGAAGATACGTTTATGAAAGCACAAATAACCGCGTTGGTTACATCCACATTCCGGACATGATGGCAGTCGGTTATGCCGAGTTTCACAGATCCTTCCTTGCCGAACTCGATAAAGAAGGGTTGATCGTGGATGTGAGGTTCAACAGCGGAGGAGAGGTTTCTCAATTGCTTTTGGAAAAACTCGCAAGAAAAAGAATAGGATATGATTCCACAAGATGGATGGGTGCTCAACCGTATCCGACAGATTCACCTTACGGGCCTGTTATAGCAGTCACAAATGAATATGCAGGATCGGATGGAGATATATTCAGTCATGCCTTCAAACTCATGAAGATAGGAAAACTCATCGGAAGAAGAACGTGGGGTGGAGTCATAGGAATATGGCCGAGGAACTGGCTCGTGGACGGAACGATAACGACCCAACCTGAGATGTCTTTTTGGTTTACGGATGTCGGATGGGGTGTTGAAAATTACGGGACGGATCCTGACATAGAGGTCGATATCTTGCCTCAGGATATCGCAAACGGACGTGATCTCCAACTTGATAAGGCAATAGAAGAAATAATCAAAGAGATGGATCAAAATCCTCCGATCAAGCCATTTGAAAGTTGAGTTGATAAATTTTGACAAATAAACGTACCAAAGCGGAATTGTTCAAGATAATCGCGGAAATTGCCGCCGGAATTGTGCTTGTGATACTTTTTGGCTTTCTTACGGACAGAATTCTTACGGATTTTTTCCCGAAATACAAGGTATATGAACCGTTGATAAACGAAAGTGTCAGATCGATCATCGTCGTTGCCATAGGATTCATGGTTACAAGTACGCTTATAAAGTACATAGAACGAAAAATGGAGTCCAAAAAAGAATCTTACGGTGTCGTAACCATGGTGGTAAGAATAGCGATGTACATCGTCATAATAGCAATAGTGCTTTCTATTTTCCAGATAAGCATAACGGGTGTTCTGGCCGGAAGCACAATAGGTGGCGTTATACTCGGCTTTGCGGTTCAAACCGTTGCATCGAATTTTTTGTCCGGCGTCTTTGCCACCTCTTCGCGAACGATAAAATATGGCGATATAATAGGCATAAATTCATGGATATGGGGAACCCAAACCATCGGAAAAGTTGTGGACATAAAGACTTTCTTCTCGAAGGTTATCACAAAAGATAAAAACGTTATATCGATACCTAATTCTGCCCTTATGGGAAACAGTGTTCTCACAGAATATAAAACCGGCGATGAACCTTACTACACCTATCCTTTAAGTATAACCACCTACGCGGACGTGCCTTCAGATAAGATTATAGACGGCGTGAGAAAAATTATCGATGATGTGGATATTTATCTCAACACGAAATCGGGAATGACAAATGTGTTTTTGGTGCTTTTTAAATTTCACGGAATAGAAGAGTTGAACAAAAAAATGGATGAGATAAACCTTGCCTTTGACAATGTGTACTGGAAAGTAAGATCCGCTTCATATGTCTACGGCAATCAGATATTCTTCCATTTGAAAGACAAAGATGGTTTTTATCTCTATCCATTGAACGTTACGTTAAATTCAGACGTTCAGGCAGAAAAGATCTTATCATACGTGAATAAATCAAAACCCGAACTGGATGTCTATCTTTCAAACAAAAATGGATCGACAAATGTCTTTAGCGCCATTATAAAGTACAAAGACATCGAAGAGATACCAGACCTTATAAACAAAGTAAATCTTCTCTTCGATACGGCTTACAATTCAGAAAAGGTGTAAAATGTTTGATAAGGTGAGTGGTGTAAGTGAAAATAGAATTATACGGGTCTATCAATAGTGTGGGTGATGTGTTATACTTAAATAAATTTAAAAGTCGAATGTTCATTTAATTTAAGCGGATGGCAGGATGCCCTCGAGATGGCCTTCGCAGCGGAGCGAGGACAGACATCGAGTGGGGCACCTGCCGGAGCGATGATTCGGTTAAACTGGTTTAGTATAGTATGGCATCATAATTGAGTATTTACAGTGACTTCCATTCCGAGTTTCGAAATAATTTTGGATACCAAATCTATACGTGGATTAACCTTTCCAGATTCAATTTGGGATATTTTCTGCTGAGTTAGGCCGATTTTTTCCGCTAATTCTCTTTGGGTAAGATGGTTTTTCATTCTGTATTCAATTAGAGCTTCTATAAACTTATATTTAAGTTCGAGAGAATCATAAATATCTCTAATTTCTGGGTGATTTTTTAAAACACGCTCTTTTTCGTTATCGAATGAATATAACTTGACTTTACCTTTGTTCATATATTTATTTCTCCTTTCTTTATAAGATTTATATATCGTTTCATTTTTTTGTATGCCAGATCAATTATATTTGAATTCAATTTTTGTGATTTTTTGATGGCAGAATACAACAAAATGCCAGTTTTTCCTTTGTAAATAAAATAGAATATCCTGTACTGCGCCAGGGTAATTATTCTGAGTTCCTTTAGGACACATCCCTCATATTTGTAATTTTTGAAAGTTTTAGAATAAGGCTCCTCAAGATTATTCCCAAAATGTTCGAGCAATTCTATGGTTCTCACAATTTCGGCATACATTATTTTATCTTCTTTTCTTGAACTTTCAGATAAATCAATGAGTTTCTTATGAAATGCCTTATCGTAAAAGATTTTTATCTTCATAATTTTATTATACACCGTTTTCTATGTAAAATTGCGTTAATTCTAATGAGTGAAATTCTCACTGAAATAATGCCTAACCAGTAATTTTGTAGTTAGCCTTAGAGATATTCAGATAATTAAGCATAGGCGAATAAAATAAATTTTATTCAACATAATTTATTCCACAATCGCAATTTGAATGTCCATAACATTTGTGCCCGTTGGGCCTGTCACGATTGAAAGATTGATTTTATCAAAAAAGTCAAAAGCATCATTTCTTGAAAGAAACTCTTTCGGATCAAGATTAAAGGATTTTGCCATCTCAAATGTTTTACCATCTGCAATGGCACCGTCTGCGGGAGAATTTCCGTCTATGCCATCTGTACCGAAAGATGCAAAGGTTATCTTTTTGTCCTTTACGATCTCAACCATCGCAAGTGCCATTTCTTGATTACGCCCTCCAAGGCCATTCCCTTTGACATTTACCGTGGTCTCTCCACCGCTTATAACGGCCACAGGCTTTTTAAAGTCAGAACTTCCTTTTTCTATTTCCGTATAAATGCCGCCAAGTACACGCGCGACCTCGCGTGCTTCGCCTTGAATTGCGGATCCCAAATAAAAAGAATCGTATCCCACATCCTTTAAAAATCTTCTCGCACTCTCGCATGCATCTTTGTTCGATGCGACTATCACATGATCTACATCTTTTCGTGGCGCGGCATCATCTCTTTGAAATGAGGGAACTTTGATTTTGTACTTTTCCATAATGGCAATTGCATCTTCTGTATTTACACTTTGCGGATAAGTTGGCCCTGAGGCTATCGTTGAGAGATCGTCTCCGACGACATCCGAAATCACAAAGGATACAATTCTCGCTTTTGTAAATCCTGCCAGTTTTCCGCCTTTAACGTACGAAAGAGATTTTCTAACGGTGTTCAATTCGTAAATGTCGGCACCCGATCTCATGAGTTGCTTTGTGATTTCGTTTAGAATTTCAAGATCTACCTTTGGATATTCAAAAAGTGCCGATCCTCCGCCCGATATCGAAAAAATCACAAGGTCCTCGGCAGTTGCAGATCGTATTATTTCTATCGTCCTTTTTGCGGCTTTAACGCTCTCTGCATTCGGAAAAGGATGGCCACCTTGAAAATATTCGATTCTGCCATTATCAGGCAAGGCATCTTCATTTGTAGACACAACGCCGGCACTTATTTCAAAGACCTCGGAGATGGCCTTTGCCATCCCCAAAGAGGCCTTTCCGAATGCCACAAGAAAATTCTTTTTCCCCGGTCTAACAGTACATTTTTCCTTTGTAATTTTGTACGGATCAACCGATTTTATCGTTTTCAAAACGATTTCTTTCAAGATTTGAATATCCATTTGTTCTATTTTACATCACAAATTTCTCGATAACCACGGTATTTCTCTCAAACACCTATGAAATAAGGAAAATTTTGACTTCCAAGATCGCGCTTTTTAAGGGGGGTAAGACAGGGGTGAGTATGATCATACCCTGGGGTGTCCAAAAGTGAAAATGTGGTGATTTTAGAGCGAAATGCTGGAAATGGTTGTCCCACAAGGGATTGCGTGATCTGAAAATTGGAAAAATCGAAATTTTGCTACAAAAATTTACAATCATTTTACCAACAATTATTCAAAGATTATTCTTTATGGATCGTTAACGCAACAAAAGTCACGGATGTAACCACAAAAACGTTTTTTATAAACACAAAATACATAAAAAATCAGTTTGGTAGATATTTGGATTTGTAAAAATTTTCAGAATTTTGGAAATGGGAAAATCATCAACGGCAAAAATGGAAGATGAGATATAACGAGTAAAATTATAAAAATTGAAAACATGTACCAGGTCATACTCGATTTCCTAAAAACATTCTTTAGTTTAATCGGCGCTTTTGTAAATCTTATCGTTATCCCGCAAAAGACGATCCACGCTTCGAAAGCAATTAAGATCCAGTTAACGTAATTTGCAAGCGATTCGAAAAACAAAAGATGAAGCAAAACGGCGGTAAATGCAGATATGTTTCCCACATAATGTATGTAATGCCATGAATCCCCCATTTTCTTCAGCCACTTGAATTTTCTTTTCCCAAAGAAAATCCTTGCTAACAAATTGATAGTCACGTAAAGATTCGCAACTAAAAACAAAGAAGCCGCAACCAATCCCCAGGATAAGCCAATCAAAGCCATAGAATGTAAATCCTTTCATGATATTTTCGTATATTATACCAAACAAAATTCAAATTTCGAATCGCAGCGATGGCGTATGCCTCACCTAATGGCAGGTAGTTTGTGGCTCGTAGCACGTAGAAATTGACAATTTTCGATTGACAATCGTCAATTTTTCTGACATCCATCATCAATTTTCAATCGTACATCATCAATTCGTTTTTTGCCATGTACTGTTACTTCAGTATTCACCATATTTTCCCGCTTTGCTTACCTTACCCCTAAAGTACTTCTTTATGTAAATGTTGTAGGCTATTATGATCGGAATGAAAATTCCTATACCGATCAACATGGCTATCAAACTTTCATTTGGCGAGGCTACATCGACAGCCTTTACATTCGGTGGCACTATGTAAGGGAAGACCTCGACAACTCCGGCGACAAAGATATCGACAACTAACACTAATGTCCAAAAGTATGGCAGTTTATCATTTTTCTTTCTGTAAGCGTTTAAAATTACCATCAAAATTGAAAAAGCGGCAAACAGATACAAAACCGTCAGGATATATTCGTCAGGTCTTGAAAACCAAAATTTCATCTCCGGAAGATTTAAAAAGTGAAGAGAAATCAAAGCAACAACCGTTAAAATCGTTGAGAGTACTGCAGATACAATCGTTCTCGAATAATTCTTGCGCTGAATCTGACCATCCGTTTTCATTGCCACGTAAGCGGCACCCATCATCATGTAACCGAACAAAAATCCAAATGACAGGACAAATGAAATCGGAGTCAAAAAATCCCATGGACCTCCGGCAAAACCATGAGGACCTATTTTTATTCCACCGAAAAGTCCTCCAACGGCAAAGCCCTGACCAAATATGGCTGCAAGACTGCCAAGTCCGAAGATTACATCCCAAAGCCTTTTGTTTTTCGAATGATCTCTTATTTCTATGGCAACCGCTCTGAAGATAAGGCCAAAGATAAGGATCATTATTGGAATGTACAAAGCATTTGCACCTATTGCGTAAACCGCAGGAAAGGCTCCGAATAGAATGCCTCCCGCCATGACGAGCCACGTTTCGTTCGCGTCCCAAAACGGGCCAATAAGCGTGATCTCGGTAGAAATGCGATTTTCATCTTTGTCAAACAGAGTCCATACACCCATACCGAGATCCATTCCGTCCAATATCGCGTAAAGTCCAAGTTCAAAGGCAAGAATTAAAAACCACAGATTTGCAAGGAATTCATGCATTCTTCTTCGCCTCCTTTGTCCAATCCGGTAATGGGCTTTTAAAATCAGGTCCTGCTTTTAATATTTTACGCGTAAACACGACAAAAAGTACGAACAACGTGACGTAAGTCAGAATAAATGCCACTAAAGTGGCCATGACCTGTCCCACCGTAAGGTTCGAAACTCCCTGTGATGTTCTCATTATGCCGTAGATTATCCAAGGCTGTCTTCCGACTTCGCGCGTTATCCAGCCAAGTTCTGTCGCCACGAATCCGAGCGGCAACCCCCAGTACCATATTCTCCAGAACCATTTATGTCTTGAGGTGTTTTCATATTTCAAATTTCCTTTAAACCAATACCAAAGCGCCCATAGCATCATGAAGACCATTACAAAACCTATCAAAACCATCAACCTGAATGAATAAAATGGTAAGATTATCGGTCCTCTGTCCTGTGCGGGAAAGTCTTTCAGACCTTTCACCTGTGCTGTGAAAGATCCCGTATCGAGAAAACTCATAAGGCCTGGAATTGGAGCATTTATGACAAACGAGTTTGTTCCGGCTTCTCTGTCCGGTATGGCTATAAGATGCCATGTTGCACCGATACCCGCGGGATTGGTATTCCAGTGAGATTCCATGGCCGCAAGCGTTGCCGGTTGATATTGACCGACTAACTTTCCAGAAAGATCGCCTAAATAAACTTGAACCGGTGTTGCAAAGATCGCAATTATGATCGAAATTTTAAAGATTTTTAAGAAGAATTCGGTATTTTGTTTTTTTAGCATGTAATAAGCGCTTATGCCGGTAACGAAGAAAACGGTCGTTTCTATGCATGCAACCCACATGTGCCAGAAAGAGATTGTCGCGAATGGATTAAGAATCGCCGTCAAATAGTTTATAGACAAAACAGAGCCGTTTACGATTTTAACACCGGTTGGAGTTTGCATCCATGAATTTGCATCCATTATCCACCATGCCGAAAGTGAAGCACCGAACGCCACCATTACAGTTGAAACAAGATGAACCCTGGGAGAAACTCTGTTCCATCCAAAGATGAAGATCGCCAAAAAGGCAGATTCAAGCGCAAAAGCCATCGACCCCTCGAAGCCTAAAATGTTCCCGAAAAATCCTCCGACAACACCCGAAAATCCAGCCCAATTTGTGCCAAACTCGAATTCAAGCACAAGACCACTTGCGACACCAATACCAAAAGTTAATAAGAAGATCTTCGACCAGAACCTTTCATGCCTGTAATAAACTTCGTTTCTTGTTTTCAACCATGCTATTTCCAATATGACCATCATAAAACTCAAACCGATGCTAAGAAGTGGCCACAACATGTGAAAAGCCGTTGTTACGGCAAATTGGATTCTTGACAAGAAAAGAGGATCCATCTTATGCACCACCTTTTTGATATAATTCAATTGGAATTGATTTTCATTTCAAATTATAGCATAGGAAATGAAAAAAATGTATCCGCGTTAACTTTGTTTTTATCTTTTGTGTAATTTAACACAAGAACTTTATTTGCGTAAAGTCTTTTAGCACATACGAAATTATTTCCCAACATTCATTTGATATGATTAAAATCAGGATATACAACCTACATCTATTGAAGTTGTACGAGGAGGCAAGACGGTATGAAAAAAGTTTTACTCATTCTCTTTGCCATTTCTTTGGTCTTTTTTGCCGTTGGAATGGCACAAAATGTGGTTAATCCGAATACGCTTGTCGAAGAAATCATAGGACCCATTGATTCTTTGGATCCAGCGTGGTCTTACGACACAGCATCCGGAGAGGTCATATGGCAGTTGTATGACAATTTGATTCAGTACGATGGCACATCCACCACAAAATTTTTGCCGATGTTATCGACAAATGTTCCATCGCTTTCAGACGGGACCATTCTTGACAACGGAAAAACATACGTATTTCACATCAGACAAAATGTCTATTTCCACAACGGGGATATTTTGACTCCACAAGACGTTGTTTATTCACTTGAACGTGCAGTTATTTTTGACAGATCTGGAGGGCCTTCATGGATGTTAGCCGGCCCACTTTTCCCGATGATAGACGGTCAATACGTAACATCCATAGTTCAGGTTGTGGCTCAGGAGTTAGGACTTAGTAATCCTTTGAACTATTCAAGTTTATCTTCTTTGGGCATTTTTGAAAATGGGACGAAGAATCCTACCAACGACAAATACAAACAGGCGCTTATCGATACTTTTAACTTACTTGCAAAAGATTTCGAAATCAAGGGTAATGACGTCATAATTCATCTTCCCCAGCCCTATCCGCCATTCCTTGAAATTCTTTCTCACGGATCAAATATTTCGGCCATTTTGGATGAAAAATGGTGTGCAGATCAAAAAGCATGGAACGGTTTAGCGGATGATTGGTGGCTTTATCACAATCCAACGCACGCTGAAGATCCTTTACTTTCGATCGAGAACGGAACGGGACCTTATGCAATCAACTACATGACACCTCAACGAGAGATCTCCTTTGTTCGTTTCGATAAATACTGGGCCGGAGAAGCACCTACGAAATATGCCGTTATAAAATATGTCAATGAATTCACAACAAGACTGCTGGATCTCCAATCCGGTGAGGCCGATACGATATATGTTCCGGTTCAATACTTAACCGAAGTTGAAAACAATAAAAACATAAGGGTTATAAAAGACCTACCGACTCTCAACGTTGACAACATTTATTTCACATGGAATATAAACACCCAGGGAAATTCGTATGTAGGATCGGGAAAATTGGACGGAAATGGAATTCCTTCAGATTTCTTTTCAAATGAAGATGTGAGAAAGGCATTTTCTTATCTTTTCCCATACAAACAATTCATTCAGCAGGGATGGAACAACATGGCAATGCAACCAAACAGCGCAATAATAGAAGGGTTGCCCGGATATGATCCTAACTTGCCAAAATACGAACAAAATTTTCAAAAAGCGACAGAATACTTCAAAAAGGCTTACAACGGGGAAATATGGCAAAAAGGATTCAAATTCACGGCGGTTTACAACACCGGGAATTCTATAAGAGAACTTGCACTTCAGGCTCTTGCCAACGATGCAAGGATTTTGAATCCGAAATTTCAGATAAACGTTGTCGGTGAAACCTGGTCCTCATTCCTTGCGGATTACCTTGCCGGCAGACTTCCGATGTACATGATGGGATGGCAAGCCGACTATCCGGATCCATATGATTTTGCGGATGCTTACTATGCGTCTACCGGTGCTTACGGTTCGACGCTTGGAGCAAGTTATACATCATGGGCGAAAACAAATATGGATCCTCTTGTGAATTCCTTAATGACCACGGTTAATCCTGCTCAGCGCGCGGAAATTGCAAAGCAGATAGCCATGCTCGATCATGAAAATGCGCTTTACATATGGACTGATCAACCTTACGGCTATTGGGTAGAACGTACGTGGGTAAAAGGATGGTATTGGAATGCCATGAGGCCCGGAATAGACTTTTATTCTTTATCCAAATAGGTTCTGAAAACATATCGACAAATCGCCCCGTATTCAAAGATGCGAGGCGATTTTTTTATCAGTCTGTCCAGTCAATCTACCCAAAATATCTCAAGATATCGGCAAGTGGTATAATTAAGCAAATGTGCATCTTGGATGGTTGCGTGAAAATCATAAAATCAAGAAGAAAAACGCTCTCTCTTCAGATAACGGAAGATGCGAATCTGGTTGTCAGAGCGCCAAATTCCATGAGTCGAAAAATCATATACCAAATGATCATAAAACACAAAGACTGGATTGAAAAAAAGCAAAAAGAAATGCTCAGAAGATCACAATTAAAAGACAAAGTCATAAACAGAAAAATGTTCTTATACCTTGGAAATCAATACAAATTGCAGATCGTTAAAGATCAAAAGGTCCCCATGATTTTTGATGAAGGATTTTTCCTTTCTGAAAGTCACTTGAACGATGAAAAGGAAATTCTGTTGAAATGGTATAAAGTCAAATCTTACGAGATAATTGCTGAACGTGTTGACATATATGCTACAAAATATGGTTTTAAATATCGAAAAATTAAGATCACGAGCGCGCAAAAAAGATGGGGATCTTGCTCATCAAATGGTAATTTGAACTTTTCGTGGCGGATCATCATGGCTCCAATGGAAGTCATAGATTACGTTGTAATTCACGAACTTGTGCATCTTGTTGAAAGAAACCATTCGAGATCGTTTTGGGAAAAGGTAAAATCACTTTACCCTCAATACGCAAAATACAACGAATGGTTGAAAGAAAACGGGTATCTTATGAATTTATGAAAGAGGTGACTGTTTTGAAAAAATATCTTTTTGTTTTTTTGATCTTTGTTTTATCCGCAATGATCTTTGGTGAAAATATAAATTCTGGAAAAATAACTTTGCAATCGGCAATAAACATAGCAAAAACTTATTTTGACGTTTCGTCGACTTTCACGAATTTCTCTTTCAATTACAACACATACGATGATCACCAGAACTGGAATTTATCATGGTCGTCTCCGCAGATAAACGATCAATCAAACGGAAGTTTGAACATCACGATTAATGCGTCAAACGGCAACGTTGAAAGCATGAATTACTGGAATCAATCCAAAAATCAACCTAAGTATGTCTTTCCGAAAATTTCAAGAGATCAGGCAAGAAAAATGGCCGAATCATTTTTGAATAAAATAGATTCGAATAAAATAGACCAGTTAATTCACATAAACAACTCGGATCAACTGGTACCTTTAACCCTTCCTCAATCGTACATTTTTGAGTGGGAAAGAACTGTCAACGGTATACCATTCTCAAATGATTACGTTCAAATATCCGTTGATACTCAAAACGGAAGGATAACAAATTACCAAATGAACTGGACAGATCAAAAATTACCCTATCCTTCCGATATTCTTACGCCTGAACAGGCAAAATCCGCATTCTTATCAGACGATCTGTTGACGCTTGAATATTATCCGTTGCAATCCACAACTCAATCGACCGCAATTCTTGTATACGCTTTATCTCAAAATAACGGTGCAATAGATGCCGTAACGGGTAAACCACTTAAACTTGAAGACGATCAATGGCTGAACTGGGGTTATTTTTCTAATATCGTCAACAGCCAGGGTAAAGCACCCGATAAAGAGAACAATCAGGCACAATTGGCAGAAACCAAATTCATAGACGAAAAAACAGCGGTGGATGATTTGAAAAAGATCGTCGAAATTTCGTCAAATCTTGAATTGACAAGTGCAAATCTTGCTTACAACTCAAATGACGGGAGAATTGTGTGGAATCTTTACTGGTGGAATCAAAATGAGGCAAAATCAACTTTAACAGGCACCGTGACATCCATCTTTGCAGGTATAGATGCACTGAATGGATCACTCGATCATCTCTACCTCAATTACCAAAACGAAAGTCCAAAGTCCACTCCTTTAAACGAAAACGAGGCACAAAAGATAGTCGAATCATTTCTTAAGAAGGCACAACCGGCATATTTCAATCAAATAAGATTGAATCCACAGGCCGGATATAAACCTCAAGGTGCATACAATTTTGTCTACGACAGAATTGTCAACGGCATACCATTTCCCGCCAATACCATCAATATAACGGTAAGCGATTTCGGATTGGTGACGAGTTACGGGTCAAATTGGTCAAATGCGTTCTTTGAAGACACAAATGGAATTATACCTTTAAACACGGCAAAACAAATCTTTTTGGATTACAGGCCTTTGGTACTTAATTATGTGAAGATAAACAACGAAAATAATTCGACATCGACTGTAAAACTCGTTTATTTACCGGAAATAAGAAATCCAATCGTATCCAATCTGCTAAACGCCAAGACCGGAGAGCCTATCAACTGGAACGGTATGCCAATTGGCAAAAATGCCACGGCTTACCATTTCAACGACTTGAATTCGACTGAATACGCAACTTATATATCATACCTCGGACAGGCCGGATTGTTTGGAGAGTACGGAGATCTCTTTATGCCTTCCGGAAAGATAACAGTCGAGGATTTTTTAAGAAATCTGCTTGCCGTAAAAAATGGTGCGGATTACGTCGGTTCACTTTCGACAAAGCAAATAATAGATACAGCGGTATACGATGATCTTGTACCATCGACGATAAATCCGAAAAAGTTTCTCGATGAAGAAACACTTTCCGAAATAATGATGAGATTTTTAGGACTTAAGATTGTCGCAAAAGTTTACGGTTATCAAACGCTTGCCATAAAACTTGGAATAACATCCGATTCTTCGTCAGATGTAACGCGTCTTGAGGCAGGTATTTCGATAATAAAAGCCATCGAACTTGGCAATCAAAACTAAATACACGTCAAGCCAATTTCAGGTTTCTAATCTTTAGATCCGGCAGGTACTCTTTCTGTGTCCGATCCGTGCTACACGGTGTTGGTCACTTCGAGGGTATCCCGCCAGATCTAAAGATCATTTGGAATCTAAAGCGGGTCTAGTATAAGCAAGCAGCGATAGTACTTCTTGCGCAAAATGTTCAAGTGGCACTTTAAAGATCAACGATGCTTCTGAATCAAGTTGTGTTGCACCCATATTTACGATCACAAGTTCTCCTTTATTTCGAAGAACGATTTGAGGAAAAGATGCTACCGGATAAACTGCCAGAGAGGTTCCCATGGCAACTATTAAAGTCGAACTTTCGATCATGGCATATGCCTTTTCGATTTCAGATTCAGACAAAGGTTCTCCAAAAAAGATTATATCGGGCTTTATAATCCCACCACATTCACATCTTGCAACTTTATCCGGCGAATTTGAAGTAAGATTGTACATTTCATCTAAAGAATAGACCCTTCCACATCTAAGACAATGACCTTTTTCTATACTTCCATGTACTTCGGCAAGATTTACAGATCCAGCCTTTTTGTGGAGCATGTCTATGTTTTGAGTGATAACACCATTTATGAGATGAAGTGATTCAAGTTTTGCCACCATATGATGAACAACGTTGGGTTTTGCATCCTTCATTGTGAATATGTTATCAGCGGCAAATTTGTAAAAGTAAGATGGATGTGAGAGAAAGTTGTCAAGGCCAAATAATTCTTCTGGATCATATTTTGAATAAATTCCGTTTGGAGATCTGAAATCAGGTATGCCACTCGGCGTACTCACGCCGGCTCCTGTGAGGATGGCAACTTTTCCGGCATGTGCTTTAAGTTTATCAAGAAAAATTTTTGAATCCATAACGATCATCTCCCAAAAGACAATACCAGTTTTATTAAGATAAACAGACATTTTATTTTTGAAAATCGACTCGGTATATTTCATCTTCTCGATTCATAATTCGGTGCTTCTTTTGTTATGAAGATATCGTGAGGATGAGATTCATTCATTCCGGATTGACTTATCTCTATAAATTGCGCTTTTTCGTGCAGTACCTCTATATCATTCGCACCGCAATAACCCATTCCGGATCTCAGCCCGCCTATCAACTGGTACAGTATCTCAGCCGTTTTACCCCTGTAAGGCACCATGCCTTCTATGCCTTCGGGAACGAGTTTGTCAACTGTATAATTCTCCTGAGCATATCTGTCTCCGCTTCCAAGTTTCATCGCTCCCATACTGCCCATTCCGCGATAAGTTTTAAACTTTCTTCCTTCGTATATTATGGTTTCACCCGGAGCTTCATCTGTTCCGGCAAGCAAATTACCTATCATAACCGTATACGCCCCTGCCGCTATTGCTTTTACAATGTCACCAGAATATCTTATTCCACCGTCCGCTATCACTGGAATACCATACTTTGAGGATTCTTCGGAGCAATCCATCACGGCCGTTATCTGCGGTATACCAATTCCTGACACTATTCTCGTTGTGCAAATCGATCCAGGCCCTATTCCCACCTTGATGCCATCCACTCCGGCATTCGCGAGATCTCTCACGCCTTGGGCGGTTGCGACATTTCCGGCAATCAATTGCAAATTAGGGTATGCAGTCTTTACTTTCACTATGGCATCTACAACCCTTTTTGAATCACCATGTGCCGTATCCAAGACGATCACATCAACGTCGGCATCAGCAAGTGCTTTCACCCTTTCAATCGTATCCGTAACCCCAACTGCCGCTCCAACCAAAAGTCTTCCGCGAAGATCGCGAGCCGCATTCGGATGTTCGTATACAGAACGTATATCTTTTATGGTTATCAATCCCACAAGAGAACCGTCTTTCTCGATTATCGGAAGTTTTTCGATCTTGTGCGCTTGCAGGATCTTTTTGGCATCGTCAAGCGTTACGGGCGGATATGCAACTACGAGTTTTTCAAAAGGCGTCATCATCTCTTTGACTTTCATGCTTCTTTCTTCCTGAAATCTTATGTCTCTGTTCGTAAGAATTCCCACAAGTTTACGATTTTCAACAACAGGCAATCCTCCGATTTTGTAAAAACTCATTAATTTTTCGGCGTCTTCGACACTTTCGTCCGGCCTTATAGTTACCGGATCTTTTATGACACCGTTTTCTGTTACTTTCACTCTTTTCACTTCCATTGCCTGTTTTGAAACACTCATGTTTTTATGAATGATTCCGATTCCTCCCTCGCGTGCCATCGTTATAGCCATATCCGATTCCGTAACCGTGTCCATTGCAGCGGAAAGTATCGGAATGTTGATCGTCAATTCACGTGTAAGGTGGGTTTTCACATCAACATCCTTCGGCAACACCTCGCTGTATTGCGGTACAAGCAAAAGATCATCAAACGTGTAAGCTTTTCTGAACATGTAAACTCACTCCCATTCTATCGTTGAAGGCGGTTTATCCGTTATATCGTAAACAATGCGCCCTATTTCGGGAATCTGTCCCGTTATTTTTGTTGATATTTCTTTAAGGATATCGTGTGGCAAATCATGCCAGGATGCCGTCATTCCGTCAACGCTGTCGACTGCCCTTATGGCCAACACATATCCGTAAGATCGTGCATCTCCTTTAACCCCGACGGATCTGGAAGAAAGCAAAACGGCGAACGCTTGCCATATTTTAGAGTATTCTCCCTTTTCTATCAAAACTTTTGTGAGGATGTCATCCGCCGATCTCAAGATGTCAGCCTTTTCTCGCGTTACTTCTCCTATTATTCTCACGGCCAGACCCGGCCCGGGAAACGGGTGTCTCTGAATAAAAGTATTCGGCAGGCCGAGTTCTTTTCCGACCCGCCTCACTTCGTCTTTGAACAACTCTCTTATCGGTTCCAAAAGTTTTAAATTCATCCTTTCGGGTAAGCCTCCCACGTTGTGGTGACTTTTTATCTTTACGGATGATTTTGAAGTGGTCGCGGATTCAATCGCATCTGGATATATTGTGCCTTGAAGCAAAAATTCTGCATCGTATGAAAGTGCCTCTTTTTCGAAAACTTCTATGAAAGTTTCTCCTATTGTTTTCCTTTTCTTTTCAGGATCTTCTATGCCCTTTAACCGTTCGAAAAACAAGTTCGAAGCATCGACAACTTTCACATCTATTCCGATTCTCTTCAGATCTTTCGGAACCTCCATGTCTTCAATTCTGAGAAGACCGTGATTCACGAATATGGGAATCAAGTGATCTCCTATCGCCTTTGATGTTAGGACAGTAACGATTGTCGAATCAACTCCTCCAGAAATCGCACCTATGACTTTTTTGTCTTTGACGATCGATTTTATTTCTTTTACTTTTGAATCGACAAAACTTTCCATCGTCCATTGCGGTTGCGCCTTGCATATTTTGAAAACGAAATTTTTTAAAATGTCGGTCCCATGTTCGGTATGTGCAACTTCGGGATGAAATTGAATCGCATGTATGTTTTTGTATTCAAATGCTGCGATGAGATCATTTTGACTTTTCGCTGTTTGAACGAAGCCTTTCGGTAAAATTTTAACCGTGTCCCCATGACTCATCCACGCCGTTATTTCAGATGGAATGCCTTCGAAAAGCACGGAATGCGAAAGCGATACTTTTGTAAACCCGTACTCGGATATCTCCCCTCTTTCAACTCTGCCTCCAAATCTTTTGGCTATGAGTTGCATTCCATAACATATCCCGAGTACCGGCACGGTTCTGTTGAATAATTCCTCCGGCAGTTCAAAGGTCTCCTCATCATAAACGCTCATCGGGCCTCCTGAGAGGATGACGCCTAACTCGGTGCCATCGAATTTGAAATCTTTTGAATTTACGACTGTTGAAAAAACACCCATTTCTCTTATACGCCTTGCAAGTAATTGCGTGTATTGAGATCCATAATCTATGATTACAATTTTCATGTTTTCCTCCCACTATCCTGATAATATTATCACGTTTTAATCAATTTTAAAAAGAGTTGTTTTGCATTTTACACGTTAATGCATGATAAAATAAAAGCGAGGTGATTGTTATGCCATATCTTAGATTAGAAACAAATGTCGGTATACAAAATGAGGAGAAATTCTTAAAAGATCTCTCAAATCTGATTGCAAAATCACTAAATAAACCGGAAAGATATGTCATGGTAAGTGTCGAAACCAAGAAGATGATCTTTGACGGCAAGGCAGATCCCTGTGCATTTTTAGAACTGAAAAGTATAGGATTTCCAACGGACAAAGCCGCAAAATTATCTGGTGAACTTTGTGATTTTGTAGAGAAAAACATGGGAGTCAGAAAGGAAAGAATATATCTTAATTTCGTTGATTTTGAGGGATCAATGTGGGGATGGAATGGCACAACTTTTTGACCGATAAAGAAAGCTTTTAACCTTTTTCCCAGTTCTCTACAGGTCCGGGTACGACGTAAAATATTTCATTTACTTTTAAATCAAGTGGATCTATCCTTTCCAATTCAAAAAATTTCGAAGGAGATCTGCTTTTTAACTTGTTTTTGAGGTGATGAAATTCATATTCAACCTGTCCATAAGTTACGGCCAATTTCCGATCTGATTCGTAATCGTGAACTTTGGATTTATCAAATTTATAACCTCTTTTGAGTGATTCAAAGTATATCGATTTTATATACAAGTTTATAAACTTAAGGGGATCGCAAGAATTTTTGAATCTTAGAAGTTGGGGATGGTTTTTGTAACCCCTTGTTTTTTCTTCAAGAACGGCCCGCGCAAGCAATCCCTCTCTCCATACCGCAACAAGGCCCTTTTGATCAAGGTAAACGGGATGAATACTCCAAAGTCTCATGATTCTTTTATTTTATCGGCCGATTTCTTATGGCTTTTTGCTGTTTTACCAATGCCAAACATTTTACATTTTCCCATAATCTCGCGAATCACTCTATCAAATATCATCGCCATTCTTGTCGAACAACCATACTCTCCATTTGATGTCATAATTCTATTTTACAACAATTTCAATTTAAAAAGTTTTTGTGTATCAACTCGGAACTTTTCCCAGATAAGTAACGGCTTTCTCAATTCAACTTTTTACAAGTCCTGTGTTCTTTATTATCATATCTTCCGAACATTTTTCCCACTTTTTGGGTCTAAAGTATGAAATAAATAATCCATCCCCTTTGTTATGAAATTACAAAGTTACCTCCCCGAGGATCCGAAAGGATCCTCGTTATGGTATAATTCAGATGTAATCTATTTTTTCTCTCCCAAAGATCTGAAAGAGACCCCTCGGGTTGCCGATGGGCTCTTTTCATTAAAGTGTGCTTTAATGGTAAAGCAGACGACGGCGACTTTGTATCTTAAGAATAGAGCGAACGAACATTGAAAACATCCAGTTGATACTGGGACACACAAGTCCGTCGACAACGCAAAAGTATTTGTAACTGACAGACGAAGAGGTTGCAAAAGATCTTTCGAGAGCAAACTGGTGATGGAATGACAGGAAAATCGAAGAAGTTTTTGATTTCAATACTTATAATTTTATTAACACTTGCAGCCTTTGGCACAGGATGGAAATACACAACAGATATAGACATAGATATGCCGTTGAACGGCTTTCCCCTTCCTGTACCTATATTTTCAAAGATATCCACATACGGCTTTGAAGGATTTAATCCATTTCAGATGGGATATTATTTCAAAAGGTATCTTATGCCAATCAAGCCTGATGTTTTTGATGCATACATAAACTTCGGGACAGTGCTTTTGGTAATACCATATCTGGATACCGGCATTGATTATATAAGCCAGTCAGGGTTATACATAGGGATATATCTACCACTGGCATTTATACCTTTAAACGGAATCTATTCATTTTACGGAATACGACACGCTCCGATCTTCGGAATCAATCTGGGATATTTTCACTGAAAGCCGGCATCAAGTTGAGAATGTCAAAAAGATCCTTATCCAGAGAACAGACAGGATCTCCTGAGTTTCTGTTAACTCTCGATTATGACGTGCCAAGTTCTCAGATCCCGGGGCGCCGTTGAAAACCCTCGTAATTTTTATTTCAGTTAGAACAATGGCGTGAATCCCATTTCATCCCAGTATTGTTTGCTTATTTCTTCATAGAGGCTATGAAGCATGTCTCTATGGGCTTTTTCCCATGAACTTAACATCTTAAAAACATTTTTCGCGTCGACATCTTCGATCTTTTCCGCAGAATCGCCGTAAAAATGCATAAAATCATCTTCTATAAGATAAGCCATTCTTAATATTGAAAGTTCAGAAGCAATCTCATCTACCTTGCCACCAACTATTTCTTTTGTCTCACGTTTCTTGAAGAAATCGGGATTCTGTTCGGGTGCTTTAACCTCCGATACAGATTTTCCTTTTTCAACGTTTTCTATCAATTTTTTCACGTAATCTACATGTCCGTTTTCCATCTCTGAAAGTTGTTCAAGAACCTCTTTTACGTCGGGATCTTTGACAGCCCTTACCTTTTCTTGATAGAATTTCATTCCTTCTATTTCTCTCGAAAGTGCAAATTTCAATATTCCCAATACGCCTTTATTCATAACCTTTTTCTCGAATATTTCTTGGAATTCGAGAATTCTCACCTTCCTTTCATTAAAATGATACACCCAAAGGGGCAAAAATACACAACGAAATTCGTTGGATCGAATTGCCAACGCTAACGTTAAATATTTCATGTTTAAAGTCGATCAAGTATAGTATAATTGTCAAAGGGAATAATTACAACTTCATTGTGAATTTTTTCCAGAAAATCATTCATGCTTCCAAGAGTCAATTTTGAAAATTATCGTGGGGTTGTGAAATAAAAGATCGGATTTTCGGACTGGAGTGATTAGCATGGTTTACTTTTCTGAGGAAGTTGGAATTGATAGGATAAAGCCAGGCTTAACGATGAAGATAGAACTCGATTCGATTAAAGAATTTACCGGCGGTGAATTGAGATCAACCGTAACGGATGTTGATTTGGATACCGTAAAGGCCGAAATTTCTTCAAAGGTATCAATACCGGTGGAAGAAACGGTCAAATTGTCCGTGATGGATAAAGGAGTGGTTTACACTTTTTACGCCGTGCCGGTTGAAAATGTTGAAAACAATGGAATTCAAAAGATTACTTTCAGACTAAAGAGCAGTATAAGGCAAATGCAAAAAAGAAGATTTTTAAGAACAGAATTCGTTGCAATCGGCACTTTTAAAACCGCTGAAAAGGATGACGTTTTTAATTTCATGACAAAAGATATCAGTGCCGGCGGTTTGAGATTCCTGACAAACGGTTACGCGGATCTTGGGCAAATAATAATCATAAACATGCTTTTAGATGAAAATGTGAGACTTAAGGATCAAAAAGCCCAGATCGTTCGAAAGGTAGATATGAAATTATCCGATTTAAATGAATATGGGGCAACATTTTTAGATTTAAATCCTTCCCTTGAAGATAAGATAAAGCGTTTTGTTTCGGAAAATGAATTGAAAGCAAGAGGAAGCAAAGAATAAATTTCTAAACCAAGGTTGGTTATGAGAAGTCTAATTGGTAAAGGAAAGGTGATAAATTTACGCCTTTAGATTTAGATGAAATTGAAAATATCTCAAGCACCTTAAACATTAAAGGTGAAAAGATTAATTTTTACTCATCGGGCACTACAGGGTTAGTTTCCGTCATAGTTAATTTATTCAAATCAGGAAAAGGGTCAGTTGTCATTCTTCCGAATCACAGAATCGTCAGAGACGTTTATTCAAACCTATTTGAACTCGGAATTGAAAGCACGATACTGTCAGATCTCAACCTTTTACCTTTTGAGTCTGCCGAATCCATAAAAGACGAACTTGCATCAAGAGTAGAGGCACTTCACGATATCACAGACGGTAAAATTGTCATAGCGGATGTCATGGCAATTCTCAAGAAAACCGCTCCTAAAGATTTTATAAAAGATGGGTTAAACTTTTCTTTGGGATCAAAGATGCCTTCAAATATCTCTGAAATACTTTTCAATTTGGGGTATACAAAGGTTTTAACTGTCAGAAGTGTTGGAGAATTTGCGACAAGAGGAGATATAATAGATATCTTCTCGCCGGTTCAAAAGGCAGTGAGAATTGAAATATTTGATCAAGACGTTGAATCGATAAGAATTTTCGATCCTCAAACACAGTTAAGCGTTAAAAATGCCGACTCTGTGATGATATATCCGGCCTGTGAAATTAAAAATGACGAAGAATCACTTTCACTTGCCAAAAAAAGACTTGAAGGTCATCCCGATCTACTTGAAAATGTCAGAAATTTGTATGGCTTGACCGGTATTTTTTGGAAAAATTCTCAGTGTGGACTGGATTTTATCCCAGATGACGAATACATGATCGTTTATGAAATTAACGAATGTCAAAAATATGTCGAAGAGTACGAAAAAGAAATCATGGATCTTTACGATCCTAATTTACTCTCCCTTTTTAGATCCTTTGCCTACTCCGCTTTCGATAGAATAGATCATAAAAAAATAATTCACGTTACGCATCAGCCTTTAAAGAAGCCTTTGGACAACGTTGTCGAACTAAAGTCGGGCATGGTATCTCCTAACATCGTGCCTTCAAAGAAGGAAGTAAATTTTTACGATTACGTTCAAGAGATAGAAATAGGTGCTCCGGTTGTACATGAGGATCACGGCATAGGTATTTACAGGGGTACGGAAATAATAAAAGACACAGACGGCATTCGCGAATATCTTAAGATAGAATACAGAAACGGTTCTATTCTTTACACACCTATCGAGAAATTCTCAAAGGTCAGAAAATATGTAGGTTCTCCCGACGTTACGCTTTCAGACATAAATGGAAAAGAATGGAAAAGGATCAAAGATCAAGCCCAATCAGATATAGAAGCGGAAGTTAGGGATCTTGTGAAATTGTACGCCGTGCGTGAAAATTCCAATGGTTTTGCTTTTATGCCACAGCAAGAACTCGAAGAGGCTTTCGCCAAAAGTTTTGGTTATCTTGAAACTCCTGATCAAATGAAGGCCATCGAAGATGTATTCGAAGATATGGAGTCTATTCGTCCTATGGATAGACTTGTTTGCGGAGACGCGGGTTTTGGAAAAACAGAAGTTGCACTCAGGGCTGCTTTTAGGGCTGTTGCCAACGGCAAACAGGTAGCACTTCTTGCACCTACTCTTATTCTTGCAAGGCAGCATTACGAAACGTTCAAAAAAAGGATGGAACCATTCGGAATCAACGTCGCGCTCATCTATTCCCAAACAACTCAATCTCAGAAAAGATATTTCCTGGATTCTATCGCCAAGGGGAAAACGGATGTAGTAATAGGAACCCATTCTCTTTTGTCGGGTGCACTTTCTTTCAAAGACATAGGCCTTTTGATAATCGATGAAGAACAGCGATTCGGTACAAAACAAAAAGAATTTTTGAAATCTCTTAAAACGAGCATGGATGTGCTTACACTTTCGGCCACACCTATTCCGAGAACTCTTCACATGGCACTTTCCGGCATAAGAGCGATATCCGTGATAAATACCCCGCCTCTTGGCAGAATTCCACCGCGCATCTTCATAACGAAATGGAACGAAAAAATAGTCACGATGGCCATTCTAAAGGAAATAAACAGAGGCGGACAGGTTTTTTACCTTCACAACAGAATAGAAGACATAGAAACGGTTATAGATAAACTCAGATCAATTCTTCCATCCATTGTGATAGCCGAACTGCACGGAAGAATGCCAAAACGTGAGTTTGAAGAAACGGTTGACGGTTTTTATAAGGGTAAAATAGATGTGCTCGTTTCGACAAGCGTCATAGAGAATGGGGTCGATATTCCAAATGCCAACACTTTGATCGTTGATGACGTTGAAAGGTACGGCATGGCGCAGTTGTATCAGATAAAGGGCAGAGTTGGGAGATCTGAAAGAAAGGCGTACATATATTTCATGTACACAAAAGAGCCTTCTGAGACAGTCATGAAAAGGCTTAACGCGATAGATGAATTCAACGAACTCGGAAGTTCTATGAATTTAGCACTTAAAGATATGGAAATACGTGGTGTTGGAGAGGTGCTGGGTTTAAAGCAGCATGGGCATGTGGATGCCATAGGGCTTGAAATGTATAGGGAAATCCTTGACAACACCATAAAGAAAATGCGCGGAGAAAAGATCGAAGAGAAGTTTTGCGATTCAGACATTTCTTTGCCTTCGGCAATTTTACCGGAAGACTATGTCCAGGACACAATGGAAAGGATGAAAATATACAGAAGACTTGCCAACGTCAAGACTGTCGGAGAGGTAGAGGATATAAAGAAGGAAATCATCGATCGTTTTGGGAAAATACCAGAATCGTCAGAAAATCTTTTCGTTCACTCGGAAATAAGAGTTTTGATCTGCGATCTCAAAATCGTAAAAGCATCGTACCAAAACGGCAATGTCGAACTCGTCTTTCGAGATAAAGAGACTCTTGCCGATTTTTCAAAGTTTAAAAAATTTCATTCTGTAAATTTGCAAAAAAATGTTATGATATTATCCGACGTGTTAAAAGATGGCAATCTAAAAGCACTTTTGAAATTGCTTCTTGAATACAAGAAACACGTCGATCAGAAGGAAGGAGTGGCTTAAAGGATATGAATTGGATGAGAAAACACACCGCAATAGTTATCTGGGTAATAGTTGCAGCATTCGGTGTTGGGGTTGTATGGTGGAGTGTCGGAGCCTACATAGGAGGTCAAAGCGGTCCTGCGCAAAGTACAAATGCGCCATCTCCGTCTCAGGCAATAGCACTCGTAACAAAAGGTGGAACGCCGCTTTCTTACAATTATTGGATAATGCCGACAGATTTCAACAATTACATGCAAAATGTTAACTCGAATTACAAAAACACTTACGGGCAGGATCCAGACCAATTATTTGTCGAACCACAACTTGAATTAAACACTATAAACACGCTTGTCGATCAACAAGTTATAAATTATTTTGCCAAGAATGATAACATAACGGTTTCAAAAACAGATGTGAATAACCAGGTCAATTCGATAGTAAACCAGTACAAATCTAATCCTCAGGCGCTTAATTACATAAATCAACAATACGGTTCTCTTCAAAACTTTGAGAATTTCATAACACCGCAGGTTGAAGAAAGTTTGATCTCTCAAAAAGTCATGTCTTTGGTTGTGAATGTAACACAAAGCGATGTTCAAAGTTATTACGAAACAAATAAGGCAACGATTGAGAACACTTACGATCAAGTCAAGATTGCCCATATTTCTCTTTCTTCGCAGGCAACGGCTAACACGGTTTATAATCTTATAAAATCGGGAAAGTTAAGTTTCAGTCAGGCTGCAAAAGATTATTCTCTTGACACAACGACATCTGCCACCGGAGGAGAGATTGGCTGGCTCACAATGCAACAACTCGGATCACTTTCAAGTCAGGTTTTCAGCGCAACTCCTGGCTCGATAATAGGTCCTGTCCAGACAAGTTACAGTTGGGAGATAATCAACGTCGAGGCAAAAAAACTTTACAATAATTTTGATGCCGTTGTTCAGGCAACAAGTGTTTACAACACGCTCGTCAACGATGTCAAACAACAAAAGTTCAACCAATGGCTGGCCAATTACAAAAAACAGAATGGTTTTTCATATCAACTCGAAGGACAGGTATTACCGTATTTCAAGGAATTTTACTCCATTCCGTCTACCGATACCGCAAAACTCGATCAATTCATACAAAACATGAAATCTTACATTTATCCATCCGGACAGGCAACGGTTAACACCTCTGTGGATCCAAGATTGCTTGCGTTATTCGAAACGGCACTTGAAACTTACAAGACAAATCTCAACCAGCAATATTCAGCCGTCCTCAGTTACCATTCAAATGCAGGCAGTTTCCCGGCAACTTACACAGGCGTGCCGGTAAGCGTGCTTCAACAAAAACTCGCCGAAGTCCAAAACAGCATGAACAGCGCAACCGGAACGAATTTCACTAATCTTTTCAACGAACAAACAAATCTTCAAAGTGCCATAAACTTCAATCAGGCTCTTGAAACCTTGAAAAAGCAGGGTTACACGACCGATGCCCAGATAAATGCGCAATACAACAAATACAACACCCTAATTTCACAGGTTAACGATGAAATGAAACAGGTACTTACAGCCATATATCAACTTGTTCCATACTCAACGGTTGCCGTTTCAAAACTTTACAGTTTGGATCCGTCAAATCAGCAAGTTGCGCTTAGTTATTTCCAGGATCAGTATAATTTACTTAAACCTATAATCTCAAACCCGCAGACGTATCAAACTTACGCCTCACAGATAAATTCAATGCTCTCTTACGTTGTATCCGGATTACAAAGCCTTTCTTACACGGGTGAGTCAACATCGATAAAACAGGGTGCACTTGTAACTCTGATAAGTATGGCTCAGGATATGAACAGTCCTCAGCAGGAATTAACTTACTTAAAACAATTGAAAACCGTTAATCCCAATTATCAGGGAATAGATCAGGTTATAGCACAGGTACAAAGTGTCATAACCTCTTCATCCACAAAGGCAAGCGCAACTCCGACATTCTCGCCGTCTTCTGTATCTACGAATGCAACACCGATTATCCCGACAAACCAGGCATCACAGTTCAAACCATAAATGATTTGAAACAAAAAAGGCGTGGCATTCACCACGCCTTTTTTTAAATCTCGCAAGATTTGAGAAAGTTAAGAAATATGGGATGAGGAGTGCCTATTTTTGATGTGTATTCCGGATGGAATTGGACACCCACGTAGAACTTTTTACCTGACAATTCTATACCTTCCGCAAAGGCCGACATGGCTGAAATAGCAAGTCTATCGGATGGATCTGATTCGGTTATTTTGAATATGTTTCTGAAATCGTATATGTTTATCTCGTAGCGATGTCTATGCCTTTCTTTCACGATTTCTTTTGAATATATATCGTAGAGTTTGCTCCATTTTCTAATTTTTATCTCGGTTGATCCGAGCCTCATGGTTCCACCCATCTTCATTTGCTTTTTTTGATCTTCCATCATGTCCACCACGGGATATGGAGTCTGAGAATCGAATTCCGTTGAATTGGCACCATTTAATCCTGCCACGTTTCGCGCGTATTCAACCGTCATAAGTTGCATTCCAAGACACAGACCAAGCAGAGGCACATCGCTTTCTCTTGCATACCTTATGGCATTTATCATTCCCTCTATGCCGCGTTTTCCAAATCCTCCGGGTATTATTATGCCCGAATAATTTTGGAGATATGCTTTTATTTCAGATTGCGTTAGCCCCTCAAGATCTTCGGCATCAATTAACTCTGGCTTTTTGTATCCGCAAAGGAAAACACTTTCAAGCACTGATTTATATGCATCATCGGTGGCAAGGTATTTACCCACCATGGCGATTTTCGGCTGTTTTATCGGTTCGGGATAAATCCATTCAAAATTTTTTGACGGATTTATCTTTAACTTGTTCATGATCATCGTGTCCATCTTTTCGTCGTGAATTTTTTGGGGTATTGAGTAGATATTTGAAACATCCTCAAGGCCAAAAACAGAATCGGGTTTGACGCCTCCGAAAAGGGCAACTTTTTGAATGGTCGGATCCGGCAACTTTTCTTCGCTCCTTAACACGATGATGTCAGGTAAAATTCCGACTCTTCTAAGAAGTTGAAGAGAATTCTGGGTTGGCTTCGTTTTGAATTCATTTGTCACTTTAAGATATGGAATGTAAGTCACATGGACAAAGAGAAAGTTTTCACGTCCAACGTCCATGGAAAATTCTCTGACAGATTCAAGAAATATCTCTGACTCTATATCGCCAACCGTACCTCCTATCTCTATGAGCACAACATCGCCTTTGAGTTTTGAAAGTCTCGATTTTATTTCATTTGAGACATGGGGAATCATTTGAACGGTTGCTCCGAGATACTCTCCGGCCCTTTCTTTTTGGATGACACTCGAATAAATTTGGCCGGCGGTTACGTTGTTAAATCTTGTCATGTTTCTGTTCAAGAATCTTTCATAATGACCAAGATCGAGATCGGCCTCGTACCCGTCATCTGTGACAAAAACCTCTCCGTGTTGATTTGGATTCATAGTACCGGCATCGACGTTAAGATACGGATCTATCTTCAGCACTTCAACTTTGAGACCATGCAACTGCAGGGATGCACCGATCGAAGCGGCCGTTATACCCTTTCCTATTCCACTTATAACTCCACCCGTTATCGCTATGTACTTCATTTTCTTTCACTCAAGATTTCATCGATTTTTCCCAAAACCTCGCCGAGATTTTTGAAAGTGTAATCAGGTTTTGAGTCTATCTTTGGATTAGATTGAATGCCTTCAATGTATATCGATTTGATCCCGGAGTTCTTTGCTCCGACGATATCTGTTTCGTAAGTGTCTCCTATCATAACAGTTTCATCTGCCTTTGATTTCATTATATCAAGTGCCATTTCAAATATGTGAGTGTTTGGTTTTCCGAAATAAACAGGTTGAATCTCTGTTGCGTAAACAATCGGTGCCGCAAGCGATCCGGAATCGGGATAGAAGCCATCTTCTTTCGGAAGCAGTCTATCAGGATTTACGACCCACAAAGGTTTACCTTTTAAAACCCATCTTATTGCTTTTGTGACCTTTTGAAAATCGTACCTTTCATCGTATCCGACTATAACGACGTCTGGTTCATCTGTCACGTAACAACCAACATCAAAAAGTTCATCTATCAATCCCTGACGTCCTATTATGAAAGCCTTATGGTATCCCATATCTTTAACACGTATTGCAACTTCATACGGCGTGCTGACGATGTAATCCATTGAGACTTCTATTCCCATACGTTTCAATTTTTGAGAATAATATTTTCTGTGAAAACTCGAATGATTTGTCACAACACAATGAGGTATGGAATTTGCTTTGAGATATTCGAAAAATTCTTTTGATCCTTCTCTGATGGTATCTCCTCTGTAAACAACCCCGTCAAGATCGATCATAAAAGCTTTTATCATGATAACCTCCATTTAAAAAATTCTGTCCCCAGAAATTGATTTTTGTCAGTCCATCCTTCTTCTGTGACATCTAAAGTGTCTATTATCGTGCGCATTTTCGCATCTATCTCATCTGCAAAGTGCACGACAATGGCTTCGGGTATTTTGGGAACAACGGGTGAACCAAATTCCAATGCCCCATGATGACTTGCGATCACATGAAAAAGCACCATCTCAAGGTATTTTGGAAAATCGGGTATTTTATCCACTGCCCTTGTCAAAATTTTTATTCCTATCACGATATGATTTTCAAGTTTTCCATCATCTGTGTACTCGAAATCCGGCCCTGACGTGTAAGTGTAAATTTTACCGATATCGTGTAAAAGTGCACCCGTTAAAACCATATCTTTATCAACTTCAGGATAATTTGAAGAAATGTCAAGCGCAAGTCTGGCAACGGAAATTGTGTGAAACAAAAGGCCGCCTATACCAACATGGTGATTGTTGGAGGCAGCCGTTGCCTTTAAAAAGAGCGAATATGTCTCGCTGTCTTTGTCAAAAACGATTTTCAACAATTGCTTAAGATATGTCGAATTAACGTTTTCTATCATTGAATCTAAAATTTCAACGTACCCCGAAACTTCAAAATGCGGCATCATGATTTCCAGCAAATCGGGTCTTGAGTTTCCGTCGATGATGCTTATGGGATTTAAAGAGAAAGATCTGTAATCTTTGCTGTACTCGTAATCTGCAAAGAGCAACGATCCGTTTTTTATCTCTCCCCATATTTTAACTTTAACCCTTGAATCTTTATCCGAAACTAAAGCGTCTGAATATTTTAAACCGGATCCCGATGATTTTTTCACACTTGACGAAATCACAAGAAACACCCCAGGCGATCCAAGATAATTGACGGAATTTCTGTCATTTTCGGGAACTTTGATTATGTCAGAAAGTGTCGGGTAATTTTTACCTGAAATATCTATCAACGGGATCATCACCTCTCAAAAAATAATTATGCCACAAAAAAATCATATTTCAAAGCAGAATTATACCAACCCAATTCAACTTTAAAAGCCGAATGTTTAATGAGTGATCGGTAAGAAGTGAAGAGTGAACAATTTTTCTGATTCAGATTACGCGTTAGAGATGAAAAACACCCTGTAAAAATTACTTTACGCTCAGATGTGAAGCACAGAGATCCATGAATGCAACGTCAAGTTTTTTGGCGATCTCGCCTTTTTTGAATTCAAAATTTTCAACTTTGACGATCGGTAGCACTCTCGAAAGTGTACTTAAAAGTATAACTTCTTTCATTTTCAGTAATTCATCGATATAAACACGACGCTCTTCGACTTCGATATCCATTTCTTTTGCCAGCCAAAGCACCTTTATTCTTGTAATTCCAGGAAGAATATTTTCTATTTTTGGTGCGATTATCTTTTCTCCATCAAAAAAGATGTAAGAAGAACTTGCGCCTTCCGTTACGTATTTGCCACCTTCATCCGTTCGAAACATCAAAGCCTCATAAGCGCCTCTTGACCTCACGTATTTTTTGGCAATTACGTTCGGTAGCAAATCGGTGGTTTTATGCTCGCAGAAATTATGACGTAAATCGGGATGCAGCAAAACTCTGGCACCGACTTGCCATATTTCTGGATTCATTTTTCTTACAGGTTGAACTATCTCAACGAAGGTAGGTTCATAATCATCTTCAAAGACATGATCTCTTATGATGTCGACACCGCGCGTGAGTTGAAGGTAAAGTTCACCTTCTTTTAAATCATTCATGGCGGATAACTTCTGACCTACTTCAAATATTTCTTCCAAATCGTAAGGAAATTTTATTCCGAAAAATTTAGCGCTTTTTTTCATGCGTTCTATGTGATCTTCCAAGAAAATGAAATTCCCATTCTGCAGTTTTATAACATCGTAAAGCCCATCTCCAAATACCATTCCCCTATCAAACACCTTGATCGCCGGCGATTTAGAATCAAGGATCTTTCCGTTCACAAAGATGTACAACACACCTCATCTCCTTTGATAAATATCAAGATGTATTTTATCATTCAAATGTTGCGTTAAAATGATCTAATTGGTTATGTTCAATCCACATTGGTATACCTTGCATTTTATGATATGATCAAATAGAATCACATTTCAAAGGTAGAGGGGTGATTTTTGTGAAAAAAGGTGTGATTGTAGCCATTGGAATTCTTCTGATGGCAATCTTTGCTTTTTCGGCTCCGAAAATCGTACTTAACATGGTTCAGGTCTTTACAAGCCCATCGAGAACAGAGATACTGCAAAACATAATCGACCAGTTTGAAGCACTCCATCCGGATGTCCAGATAAACCTGATATCCCCACCATACTCTACGGCATACCAGAAAATCTATCTCATGCTCAGTACAAACCAGCCACTTGACATCGTAGAGGTCGGAGATTGGTCTTTGGAAGGTGTCGTTGAACTCGGAAAACTAATTAACCTTCAACCTTACATCGCAACATGGGATGCTTCAAAGGACATAGTACCGGGGTTGATGCAGGCCGTCAGCGTGACGGGTGGCATTCCTTACATAATTCCAAATGGAGTTTACGCAAAAGCCCTGTTTTACAGGCCCGATATCCTTGCAAAGTACGGAATAACAACGCCTCCGAAAACCATGGATGAACTTTACGCCGATTCTCTGAAAATAACGGATTCCAAAAAGAATCAGTACGGATTCGATTTCAGAGGTACCGGTCTTCCGACGAATTTCATAGACATAATAACGACATCCTACATAAACGATATAGATCCTAACAACATGTACAAACTCACAAATGGACAAATTTGGTTTAAAGATCCTCGGGCACTTGAAGGATTGAAAAAGTACGTAGACTTTTACAAATACACGGCCCCGAAAGACTCGATAAATTGGGGTTTTGATGAACAGATCAACGCATTCGTGGCAGGTACGACACCGTTTTTGTTTCAGGATCCTGATACAACGGGCCTTTTAAGCACAATGCTTAAGGCAGATCAATGGATGACCGCTCCACTGCCTATTGGACCATCCGGTAAGGTATATCCAAGTTATGGTTTTGGGGGATGGGGAATAACGACATATTCTAAAAACAAAGATATGGCATGGGAATTCATAAAATTCTTCACGACTCCAAAGATATCTGCCTACTTTTGCAAAGATTACGGAGCCCTTCCGGTTTTGAAATCCGTCTATGACTCGGATCCTTATTTCAGTCAGGGCGTATTCAAAGCATGGCAGTACATGTTTGAACACCCGGAAACTTACGTTTTTACCTCTTATCCTCTCAACAACAAGAAATGGACAGAATGGAATGAGTACCAGCAAGATACGATGCAACAGGTCTTGCTCGGTAACATGACTCCTCAAGAGGCACTTAACAAATGGTACGACTTTTGGAAAGACGCGTTCTCCATGTGAAGGGAGGGGCAAAATCTGCCCCTCTTTTCATTTTCTGGATGATCCTGCCTGTAATTTTGATCATATCGATCTTCACATTTTATCCCACCGTCAACGGGATCATCCTTGCTTTTGAAAATTATTCGGTTTTCAATTTTTCAAATATCCATTTTGTCGGTCTGAAAAATTTCAACAAAATACTCTCAGATCCGCTTTTTTGGACTGCCTTATGGAATACTTTATGGTGGATTGTGTTATCCGTGGTCTTTCAGTTTGTGTTAGGCTTTGGCCTTGCGCTTTTGATGAGAGATCCATTTAAAGGGCGCGGTATTTACGCCGGGCTTGTCTTTTATCCGTGGGCATTGTCCGGTTTTGCCATAGGTATATTGTGGTCATGGCTTTTGAACGCGCAATTTGGATTTATAAACGATATTTTGATGAAACTCCACATCATATCTCAGGGAATAAATTTTTTATCCGATCCGTCGTGGGCTTTCTTTTCTGTCATAATGGTTAACATATGGTACGGAATTCCGTTCTTTGCCATAATGCTTCTTGCGGCACTTCAGTCAATTCCCGAAGAACTTTACGAATCGGCACAAATAGACGGAGCGGGAGTTTTTTCGAGATTTTTTCACGTTACGATTCCATACGTCAGTTCAACCATATTCGCGACTTTGCTTTTAAGAGTGATATGGGTCATGAATTTTCCGGATGTGATATACGGTATGACACGCGGCGGGCCGGGTGGAACTACCAACATACTTGCAACTTACATGATAAACATAGTCTACTACAAGAACGATTACAGCCTCGCATCGGCCGTTGGAGTTTTCATAATCACGATTCTCATGGTTTATTCTGTCTTCTATCTGCAATTCACATCAAAGCACGGATCGGGTGAATTTTGATGATAAAATCAAAAAAGTACAAAATATTCAGGGCAACAATGCTTTCAATTTACCTTATCGCAGCCGTTATTCCAATTTACTGGATAATTTTAACTTCCTTCAAAGTTCCGTCAGACCTTTATGCTTACCCGATAATTTATTTTCCAAAAGTTTTGACACTTTCGAATTACTCTTATCTTTTCAGTTTTGCGCATTTTCTGACGTATTTTAAAAACAGCCTTTTGCTTTCGTCTATTTCATCCGTCATATCCACTGTAATTTCGATATTCAGCGGCTATGTACTTGCAAGATACCAGTTCAAACTTAAAAACTTCGTCATAGGTTTGCTGTTTTTTTCTCAGATGATACCGGCATATCTTTTGATGGTTCCGCAGTACTCGATGTTCTCACAATTGAACCTCATAAACAGTCTTATCGGCCTTGGAATTCTTTACGTCAACATAGCGGCCGCTTTCAGCACTATAATGGCACGGGGATTCTTTGTCAGAATTCCAAGAAGTCTCGAAGAGGCCGCGATGATCGACGGATGTTCCAAAATCGGTGCACTTTTTAGAATAACCGTTCCGCTTGCGATGCCCGGTATTGCGGCAATCTTCAGTTTTTCATTCATAAATGACTGGAACGAACTTTTCACCGCCGCTTTGTTTTTGAACTCGGATGATAAATACACGATACCTGTCGCACTTTATTCGTTCATCTCAAAGGCGGGCATACAGTGGGGAGTTTTGAGCGCGGGACTTGTTGTGGCTTTGATACCGACGATAATCGTCTTTGCCTTCATGCAAAGGTTCATAATATCGGGCCTCACGCAAGGGGCCTTGAAAGAATAGGAGAGAGGATATGAAAATATCAGATGTGAAATTTGAGGTTAAAAGGTATGAATATCACGAAACCTTCCACATAACCGGAAGTTCAAGAAATATAGCCGAGAACATAGAGATAAAACTTTTGCTTGACGATGGAACGATAGGTATGGGTGAGGCCTCACCATCTTACAGGGTTAACGGAGAGATTGTTTCATCACTTGTCGCACTTGAATCAAATGTAAAAGAGATGGTAAGGGGATTAGATGTCAGAGATTACGCCAAAATTTTCAAAGTAATGGATGGACTTTCAAAATCCGCTCCGAGCATCAAAGCAGCCATTCAATATGCCAGTTTGGACGCACTTTCCAATTCAATCGGTCTTCCTGTTTACAGGATACTCGGAGGATCAAAGGATACAATTGAAACTGACAAAACCGTCTCGATAGATGTTTTAGAGAAGATGGTCCAAAAGTCGATTGAAACGTTTTCTCAGGGATTTCATGTGCTCAAGATAAAAGTCGGCGAGAACCTAAAAGAAGATATGGACAAAATCTTAGCCATATCGGATGCGACCAAAGGTGCCGAATACGTCGTCGATGCGAATCAGGGATATTCTCCAAAAGAGGCCATACAATTTGCCAGATTCGTTTACGATAACGTGATAAACGTGAAAATATTCGAACAGCCTGTGATCTGGAATGATTTTGAAGGGTTAAAATTAGTAAGGCATGAATCTCCGATTCCCGTTGCGGCGGATGAAAGCGCAAGGACGAAATATGACGCTTACAACTTGATGAAAAACGATTGCGTGGATTTCATAAACATAAAATTGATGAAGTCTGGCGTATCGGATGCGCTTGCCATAATCGAGATGGCAAAAACCGCCAATGTAGGTCTTATGATAGGATGTATGTCAGAGTCAAGCCTTGGAATAACTCAAAGCGTTCACATAGCCGCCGGAACCGGGGCATTTGTGCATTGCGATCTTGACTCCCACATGCTTATCAAAGAAGACAAATTCAGGGGAAAATTCGTTCAAAATGGATCTAAGATAAATTTACTCTAAGTTTTAGCACGTAGCGGGTGGCGCGTTGAAAAAATGAGTTTGGTTATTTAAATGAAAAAATTTATAACGCTTACGACAACGGCCGCAAAGAGGACATATCTTATCCATTTCATTTTCTTCAGAAGTGTGAATTTTGTACCAAAGTAGGCTCCCGTCATGCTTCCCAAAGAAAGGGTTATGCCTATTGGCCAGTTTACCATGCCTTTTGAAACAAAAATGGCAAGAGAAAAGACGGTGTAAGCCGCTATGACGAGTACTTTTATGGCGTTTGTTTTGACTATGTCGAATCCGCCAAGAAAAGTAAGTGCCGCTATGAAGAAAAACCCGACGCCTGCTTGCAAAAAGCCACCATAAAAGCCTATTGCGAAGATCGCGACGTATGACATCCACTTTAACTTTTTAGGTATATTCGACCCGCTCTCCCATACCTTTGGCTCGAAAACTATGAATAAACCCATTATTATAAGGATAACGCCGATTACCTTTTTCAAAACATCCTGATTGATACTCACAACGACAAAAGTGCCCGCTATTGCACCTATGGAGGCTATTATCGCAAAGGGCAAAGCAGTTCGAAAAATGTGAATTTTTCCCTTCCTAAACTGGTAAGTAGAGACTATATTTTGGAGAAGAATGGAAACTCTATTTGTACCGTTAGCAGCCCCCACGCTTAATCCCAGAAAAGTCAACAACGGAAGGGTGAGCACTGACCCGCCGCCGCCTATGACATTCATAAAACCGGTCAACACACCAACCGCATAAGTTAGAATGTAGAGTAATATTTCCAAGGATTATCCTCCCATTAAAAAGAGTATGGTTGAACATCTATTTTTAAAACGTTCAAAGGATCGAAACCAAGCAATTCTGTTTTAACATTTAAAGACAGAAAATCAATTGATTTGTCAAGATCATCGCATTTCAAAAGAATTTGATACCTGTATTTCGACATCAATTTGAAAATCGGTGATTCTGCAGGCCCCAAAATTTCAAAAGGTCCCTGCGATATGACATCTTTCACTTTCTGAGCATTTTTCAGGGCTTCTTGGGGCGATTTGTCTTCAACCGTTATCAGTATGAGTTCTTTAAAAGGAGGGTATCCGGCCATCTTTCTTCTATCTATTTCAGCACGGTAAAAAGCATCATAATTTTGATCCATAATTGCCTTTATGATTGGATTTTCCGGTTCCATAGTCTGGATAACAACCTCTCCCTTTACGCCTCTGCCAGCTCTTCCGCTGACCTGAGAGAGCAACTGAAAGGTACGTTCATTTGCCCTGAAGTCAGGCATTCCAAGTGAATGATCTGCGTCTATGACTCCGACAAGACCTATATTTGGAAAATCAAGTCCTTTGGTTATCATCTTTGTTCCGACGACTATATCGAATTCCATTTTTGCTATTCCCTCAAGAGTCTCTTCTACCGATGCGATGTCTTTGACCTCTTCTCTGTCCATCCTTTTTATTCTGAGGGCTGGGAAAATTTTGCCGATTTCACGCTCAACGCGTTCTGTTCCTATCCCCCCCTTTTTAAGGTTTGAAGATCCACAAACAGGGCATATCGTCGGCACCGGTTCTGTATGACCACAATAATGACATTTGAGCACGCCGTCTATTTTGTGATAAACCATAGGCACATCACAATCGGGACACTTGAAAATGTAGCCACAATTGGCACATTGAATTCGACTTGCAAACCCTTTTTTAGGAACAAACAAGAAAGTTTGATTTCCGTTTTTTGAATTTTCTTCGATTTTGTTTATCAAGACATTTGAGAAAATCTGACTTCTCGATTCTTTCATGTCCACTATTTTTATATCTGGAATTTCCCCCACAGATCTTTCTTCTATCCTGTTGATTTCAATTTCTCCGTTAATCGCCTTGTGATACGTTTCGATCCTCGGCGTTGCGGAGGATAGGATGAAAATTGCCCCTTCGAGTTCCGATCTTCTTTGCGCCACATCGACGGCGTTGTAATAAGGTCTCATCGCATACTGCTTGTAAGATTCATCCTGCTCTTCGTCAACAACTATGAGACCTATGTTTTTCATGGGCACCCAAACGGCACTGCGTGTCCCAAGCAGAAGATCGACATTTCCACTTACGACATCGTCCCATTCGGTTTTTCTTGATGCGCCGAGGGCACTGTGATACATTCCTATTTTTATCTCCGGAAATCTTCTTCTTATCCTCATCATAAGTTGAGGAGTTAGTATGATCTCGGGAACCAGTATCAAGACACGCTTTCCGGATTTGATAACATGACTTGCTATTTCGAAATATATCTCTGTTTTGCCGGATCCGGTTATTCCGTTTATCAAATGGGGTATCGAAGGTTTTGAAAGTATGTTTTCAACGATTTGGTTTTGAACAGCGCTGAGTTTCACGTTTTGCCGTTTGCTTATGAAGTCCGTGATTGCCAGAATATCTTTTTTAAGCAAAGATTGAATTGATGCCTTTGAAAAATTTTTTAAAGCGTAAGCATATTCCATTGGACCATTCTCAAGCAACAATTCAACGATTTTCGTCTCGTTTTTATCGAATTGCAATTTAAAGATATCTGAAACGGAAACTTTGAGGGAAAGATATTTCCCGGCACTTTCTTTTTTCAACGTTTTTCCTTTGAATTTAAAAGGAGGAAAGCAAAGATCTAAAATTTCACCGATAGGGGTCATGTACTTAAAAGATGATTCTTTGGCAATCGTCATCATCTTTTCATCTATGAAAGATGTCTTGTCGATGATCTCGGTAATACCCTTAACTTTGAATACCGGCTGATTAACTTTTTCAAGCACGTATCCAATATGTTTGTTGTTCCTTATATCCACGATAACGCGTGTGCCCGGCGTTATTTCACCGTCGAAAGCGTAGATCAAAGATTGGATCGGGTATCTCGATATCGCGACGGAAAAATAATTCATGGCAGTGTCATTTTAAAGGTCATGCCGTTAGAAAGAAAGTCTCCGCCGTCGTTCGAAATGTAAGCCGTCGGTACTTTGAAATTTTTATTTCCAAAAACGGAATTCAAAGAAAGGTAAACACTCTTAGGATCGGCAAATGTAACGTTGTTCAAAAGTTCAACTTTGAAGTGCGATGTTTCGAGTTTGTTGAAAACAAAAGGTTCGGCAGTTATTTCTTTGGCACACGCCATGGCCTCATCAAAATGCGTTTTCCTTCCTCTGTTCCAATCATAAAATCTGTAAGTCACATCGGAAGTCATTTGGAATTCGTAAAGTTCTATCTCAGGCCCTATGGCATGGACCGTTCCGGGGTTTATGAACATGCCTTCTCCGGACTTCACGTTTGCAAAGTTAAGCAATGAATCCCACTGTCGATCTCCATTTTTTAATTTTTCAAGGGCACCTTTTTTGAGACCGTTGACAAGAGTTCCACCCTTGACGAAATACCACATCTCGGGTTTGCCCCAGGGTTCTCCTATTTTTTTTGCGGCATCGTCGTCCGGATGAACCTGAACGGAAAGCCATTCTTTTGTTTTTATATGCTTTATAAGGAAAGGAAAACGATCAAATTTCCATATTTTCAAAATGTCTTCCCATCCAAATCGTTCACCTTTATCATCCAAGATCATCGTTTTTCTTTCAGGATGACCGGAGCACAACCACACCTCGCCTATTTCTCCGTCAACACCGTAAAGTTTTCCGAGACTTTCGTCTCCCCAAATCTCTTCGACAAATTCAGGACGACATCTTAATATCATTCAAACCTCCTCTAATTTCTCTATCCTCGAAAATACCATCAAGGCTATGAAAATCGCCACGGCCGCGTATATCAAAAGAGGTATGATATCTGTCAATATCTGCGAAATCTGGTAATTCAATATGTTAACCCTCTGCATTGCGTCTGCCATAAATGTTAAAGGAAAGAATTTTGAAATTATCTGGGCTACATGGGGCATCTGATCGATAGGCATGAAAAGTCCGCTTACAAAAATTGTAGGTACCACGTAGCCTATTATTATCGCGCTTGATATCTTTTGATTGGGAGAAAGCGTTGATATTATGATACCGAAACTTGCAAAGGCAAAACTTCCGAGTGCAAGTATCAAAAGCGTTCTCAACGGTGCGTTAAAGCCACTGCCAAAGTAAATCTGTGCCGTCAGCAGAGCAATTGCACCCTTTATAACGCCATCCATCGTGTAAGCAAGCGTCTTTCCACTTAAATAAAGAGACCTGTTCACGTTGCTTACGATGATCCCGTTCAAAATTCCATGTTCTCTTTCGTAAGATACTGAAGTTGAAAGAGTTATCGCTATACTTGCCATCGCGATAAGAGCGGCAATGCCGGGTATCATGAAATCTATGTAGTTCAAATTTGCGCCTGACGGTCCTTCAAAAGAAAGTTGCGGAGGGCCTATCGGTATTTTAGCGTTGGGTTTCTTGTAAAGTTCAAGTATGTTGTAAATCATGACGCCGTTACTTACTTCGGAAAGAATAGATCGCAATGCTTGATATATCACCACGGATGTTTGAATATTCGCGGTTGACGGCATGAAATTCAAAGAAAAATTGTTTGAATTTTCGACATTTTTTGAAAATCCCGTCGGTATGACGATGGCTCCGTCAAAAGTTCCATCGTTAAGACCTTTTGTGAGTTCCGCGTAACTGCTGACAGATTTAAAACTGTCTCCTTTAAGCATGCCGTAAACAAGAGAAAGAATGACCTTTGAATATTCTCCGGTATCTTCGTTGTAAACGGCTACCCTGTAATTTTGGGGATTTATCATACTTGGAAAGATATAGCCGAGAATAAGCATGAGCGCTATTGGAACGACTATCGTTAAAAATATCATGCTTTTAGATCTGTAAATCATTTTCAGTTCATTCAAAAAAGATCTGAGTATATCCATGTCAAATACCTTCTTTGTAAGCCGATATCAAAATGTAATCGTCAAGATCAAATGTGGCTTTTCCATTTTTGTCTACATAAAAAGTATATGGTATTTTTTTTACATGGTCAAAAGCGTGAATGTAAGTGTTCGAAAAGATACCATCAAAATCGACCGTTATTTTTACCGCTCCTTCATCAAAGTTTCCTATGTAAAGCACCAAAGTTCCGTCTGCCCTTCTTAAAATGGAAATGGCCGAGGCGTAGTGATCTGTCTTTAGCACGTTTATCGTTCCGTAAGATAAAGATGGCGTTGTTTTTTTGAGTTCTATCGTTTCTCTCATGAAATTCTGAAAATCAGCGTCACCATTTGAAAAATCGAAATGAAATTCGTTGAAAATATCCGGTCTCTCTTTGATCGCGAACTCCTGGCCGTTGTAAAGCAAAGTTGCGCCCTTTTGAGCCATCAAAAGGGTCGTCCATGCACGCAATTTGTCCTGCGAGACATATTTTGCGATACGTTCCTGATCGTGATTTTCTAAAAACCTTAATTTTATATGATCGTCGAAAATCTGCTTTTGATATTCGAAATTAGCGGCATAATTTGAAAGGGAATTATTTCCGTTGAAATAAGCCTTTAGAATGTCGTAACTATCGTAATCGTAAGTTATGTCAAATGCCTGATAAAGGTAAGGATCCTTTGACTCGGACAGCCATATTAAATTCTTTAAACCGGAAAGTTCCGATCTTGCCCTGTTCCAAAATGCCACCGGTACAAGGCCGGCCACATCACATCTGAATCCATCGATATCGTATGTTTTTACCCAGAATTTCAAGGTATCTATAAGATACGCCGAAAGATCGGCATTTGAAAAATCGAAATCTATCACATCAGACCAATCTGCAACCTTCCTTGTCGGATTGCCATTTCCATCTCTCATGAACCATTCGGGATGAATAGATGCCAAAACGGAATCTGTTGCCATATGGTTGAAAACCACATCCATCATGGCTTTCATTCCAAGATCGTGAATTGATCTTACAAGATGTTTGAAATCTTCATCACCGCCAAGAGACGGATCTAACGTTCTGTAATCCCTTATCGCGTAAGGTGAACCAAGTGTACCCTTTCTATTCTTAACACCCGTCGGATGGACGGGCATAAACCACACGATATCAACGCCTAAATCTTTTATTCTTTCGAGATCTTTCTCAACGTTTGAAAAACCTCCGTAAGCCCTTGCAAAAACTTCGTATATAACGACTTTCTCAAGATCCCTGGATGTATTCAGTGCCAACAGTTTAACCTCCATTTGATGTTATAATCTGATACAGAATATATTTTACCACAGGAGGCATTATCAATTGAGATTAGAAGACTTCGATTATTATCTTCCAAAATCGGCAATAGCCCAAAATCCTGTAACGCCCAGAGATCACGCAAAACTCATGGTCATACATAGAGACACCCGTAAAATAGAACACAGGATCTTTTACAACATAACTGACTATTTAAATCACGACGATCTTTTAATTGTCAACGAGACCAAAGTTATACATGCAAGGTTAATAGGCCATAAAACAACCGGCGCAAAAGTTGAGGTTTTTTTGCTGAAAAAAATAGAAGACAAAATCTGGCAAACACTTGTAAAGCCCGGCGGCAAGATAAAAGTCGGTACCGAGATCATTTTCAACGGTGCAAAAGGAAAATGCATAGAGCATTTGGATGATGGGACAAGATATTTTCAATTCGATGTCGAAGATGACGAACTTGAAAAGATCGGTGAAATTCCACTTCCGCCTTACATAACGAAAACAACGTCTGATCCATCCGAATATCAGACGGTTTACGCAAAAGATCCGGCATCCGTTGCTGCCCCGACGGCAGGACTTCACTTCACAGAAGAATTGCTTGAAAAAATATCTGCAATGGGTGTTAAAATATTAAAGATAACACTTGATGTCGGCCTTGATACTTTCAGGCCGATAGAAACAGATGAAGTTGAGGCTCACAAGATGCACACGGAATTTTACAGAATTCCGCCGGAAGTGGCCAGCGAAATAGTTAACAAAAAAGGCAGGGTTTTCGCGGTTGGCACAACCGTCGTCAGAACACTTGAATCGTGGGCTAAAACCGGAAATCTTTACGGTAACACGTCTCTTTACATATACCCGCCTTACGAATTCAAAGTCGTAGATGCGATGATAACCAATTTTCACATTCCCAAATCGTCTTTGATAGTGCTTGTTTCGGCATTTGCAGGGAGGGATCTCGTGATGGAAGCGTACAAATTAGCACTTGAAAACGAATACAGGTTTTTCTCCTTCGGGGACGCCTGCCTCTTTATTTGATATGGAAAAGCCAAGAGAGCGGGCGATAGAAAGGGGAATAGAATCGCTTAGCGACGCTGAACTTGTGGCGATTCTTTTGAGAACCGGCACAAAAGGCAAATACGTCGTTGAAGTTGCAGAAGAAATCATGAACAAATTCGAAGGTTCTTTTGTTAAGATGAAAAATGCACCAATCGAAGAACTGCGCGATGTTTCTTGCGGAATAGGCAAAACAAAAGCGCTGACGATTAAAGCCGCACTTGAAATAGGACAGAGAATGTGGAAAGAATCTTTGAAAGAAAAGAAATTTTTAAAATCAGCGGATGATGTCTATGATTTTTGCAAAGATATGACCTTGATGCCTGTTGAATATGTCAGAGTCATAGTTGTAAATTCGCAACTTGGCGCCATAGCGGTAAAAGACGTGACCGTTGGAACGGCAAATTCTTCTTTAATCCATCCGAGAGAAATTTTTGGCATAGCCGTTAGATATCCATCTTCCGGTGTTATCGTGGTGCACAATCATCCCTCGGGAAACCCAAAGCCAAGCAAGGAAGATGAAGATGCAACTTACAGGATAAAGGAAGCAGGCGAAATTCTCGGAATAAAATTACTCGATCATGTCGTAGTTGCCACGGATGGCTTTTACAGTTTTTCAAAGTCAGGTAAATTGTAATCTGGTGAGGAGGCTTTTATGAAAGAAATTAATTTTATGGATACAACGCTTCGAGATGCCCACCAATCTCTGCTTGCAACAAGAATGAAGACATCTGAAATGCTTCCTGTTTTGGAAGAAATGGACGAGATAGGTTACTCTGCGTTTGAAATGTGGGGTGGAGCGACTTTTGATTCGTGTTTGAGATATCTCAACGAAGATCCGTGGGAAAGGTTAAAAATCATAAGAAAGCACGTTAAAAACACGAAATTACAGATGCTTCTGAGAGGTCAAAACATTCTCGGATATTCGAATTATCCGGACGATGTGCTTGAACTCTTTATAAGAAAGATGATAGAAGACGGCATAGATGTGGTTAGAATTTTTGATGCCCTAAACGATCCGAGAAATCTCGAAAAGCCGATAGAGTTTGCCAAAAAATACGGTGCGCATGTGCAAGGCGCCATAAGTTACACGGTAAGCCCTGTTCACACGATAGAAAAATACGTCGAGTTTGCAAAAAAGATCGTGGGAATGGGTATAGATTCGATATGCATAAAGGACATGGCAGGCCTTCTGACAGCACCCATGGCACATGCACTCGTAAAAGAATTGAAGAAAAACTTTTCACTTCCCATTGAAGTTCACTCTCATTTCACGAGTGGCCTTGCAGACGCCGCTTACTGGGCGGCAATAGAGGCAGGAGCCGATGTGATAGACACGGCCACAAGTGCTCTTGCTTACGGTACAAGTCAGCCCGCGGCAGAACCTTTCGTAATGGCTTTGAAAGACAGCAAAGAGTTTTCTGTGAATCTTGACATGAACAAAATAAATCATGTCAACGAACATTTCATAAAAGTCAGATCGGCCCATAAAACAGATGATGTTTCCATGACAACGATAGATTCAAGGATCTTTTCGGCGCAGGTACCGGGCGGGATGCTTTCAAACCTTGTAAGTCAACTTAAGGCTCAAAACTCTTTAGACAAATACGATGATGTTATGAAAGAAATTCCACAGGTAAGAGAAGATCTCGGCTTTCCTCCGCTTGTGACACCCACAAGTCAAATTGTTGGTGTTCAGGCAGTTTTGAATGTTTTGAACGGCGAAAGATACAAAATGGTTACCAAAGAAACCAAAAACTACGTTAAAGGCATGTATGGAAAATCTCCGGCGCCGATAAGCGATGAAATTGTAAAGAAAATACTGGGAAATGAAAAACCTATAAATGTAAGACCCGCGGATTTACTTGATCCGGTACTTGGAAAAGCGAAAAAAGAGATAGGAGATCTTGCCCAAAACGACGAAGATTTACTCAGTTACGTTCTGTTTCCGCAGATTGCGAAACCTTTCTTGGAGAAAAAATATATCGCAAAAGTGAAAGTTGATTTTAAAATGTTAGACGAATATACATCTGAGTTTCTAAATCCGATATATCCGGTGTGAAATGTTAAAATTTGAGATCGGTGGAACTAAAATAGAAGTTGAAAAATGCGATATAACAAAAGAAAAAGTTGAAGCCATAGTTAACGCTGCCAATTCGCATCTTTCCCATGGCGGCGGGGTTGCGCTTGCGATATCGAGATCAGGCGGGCCGGATATAGACAAAGAATCACGGGATTACATCTCAAAATACGGTCCTGTTGAAACGGGAAAAGTGGCAGTAACTTCGGGCGGAAAACTCACAGCGCATTTCGTCATTCATGCCGTCGGCCCAATATGGGGCGAAGGAGATGAAGATCGCAAACTATCCGCTGCCTTTGAAAATGCACTTTTAAAAGCAGATGAGATGAAAATCAAAAGCATCGCTTTTCCTGCCATTAGTTCGGGTATATACGGTTTCCCAAAAGACAGATGTGCAAAGATTTTTTATGAAACTTTGAACGCATACTTTTCACGACATCATTCTCAGATAAATTTAGTGAGAATGTGCCTTTATTCGGATGAAGACTTGAAAATTTTTGAATCTGTTTTTAATCCAAACCAATGGGTATAGGAAGGCTGCTTCGCTTTTCACGAAGCAGCCTATAAGTTCTAAGCAGGTTTAACGTTAGATGCTTGTTTTCCCTTTGGGCCTTCCGTAACATCAAAAGTAACCTTTTGATTTTCCTTTAACTCCTTGTATCCCCCCGCTTGAATGGCTGAATAATGAACAAAAATATCAGTGCCATCTTCTGCCGTTATGAACCCAAACCCCTTTTTTGAATCAAACCACTTGACAGTACCTTTCATTCGTGTTGCCTCCTTAAAAATTCTGTGATTTTCTCAAAACCTAAAGTTATTATATCCCTATTTTTACAAAATTCCAAATTGACAAAGCGATCAAATAAAATTCACCTTTTTTAAAGGTTATCATTCTTCAAATATTTGTGCAAGTTTTCGTCGAGCACCCCATTCGGTAACATCCAATCTTCATGGTATTTTCCATTTTCTTCCATTTGATAACGTACACAATTTTCCCAATTACCTTTACAATATTCCTTTATCCAGTGTTCCTCCAAAAGACCTTTTTCATAAAACATCCTCATCGGACAAACGTTGTACCATTTGCATGTTTTCATCTTTTCACCTTTTTAATTTATCCTCGAATAATTTTTAACTCCGGCAGGCATTCTTTCATGTTTCAGTATATCATATTTATGAAATTAAGTTTAAATCGATGATTATCTTTGAAACATCAAGATTTTAGAAGATAAATGTTTATATTCGCCAAATAAAGCCTAAAACCACTTAATATGACATTTGTTCAAGAATGTAAACACATATATAATTTTTACATACTTGTATATATACCATTATAAGTTTATCAAAACAATCCGGAGGTGTATTTTGCCTAAATTTGAAGAAATAGAGGAACTTGAAACCGAAAGATCGAATCCCAAGACTTCAGAAATAGATAAGATGGATTCATTGGAAATCGCAAAAATCATGAACGCAGAAGATAAAACAATAGCCTTGGCGGTGGAAAAAACTTTAGAAAGTATATCTAAACTGGCAGAAAAAATATCATCGGCTATAAAAAATGGGGGCAGATGTGTATATGTCGGAGCCGGTACCTCCGGCCGTGTTGCAATGATAGATGCGGTTGAGACGGTACCGACATTCAATTTACCGGTTGGAACTTTTACAACCATTTTGGCCGGCGGGCCGGAGGCGATGATAAGATCACTGGAAAATGTTGAAGACGATTGGGGAGGTGGTGCGCAGGAGATCTTGAAAAACAATGTTTCTTCCAAAGATGTGGTGATAGGAATTTCGGCAAGTGGAAGGACGCCTTTTGTTATGGGTGCTATTGAAAAGGCAAGACAACTTGGGGCATTAACTGGATCTATATCCAACGTCGGCAACGCTAAATTATCTTCTATGGTTGATATACCGATAGAAGTCATAACCGGTCCTGAAGTTGTAACGGGATCAACAAGGCTAAAGGCCGGGACGGCACAAAAAATGGCTTTGAACATGTTAAGTACAATTTCGATGATAAAACTTGGCAAAGTTTACAAAAATCTGATGGTCGATGTTACTCCCATAAACGAAAAATTAGTCATAAGGGCTATAAACATAATCGTCAGTGCAACTGGCGTTTCCAAGTCAAAGGCCGAAGAATTGTTGAAAGTATCGGGAATGAGACCAAAAGTAGCCATAATAATGGCTTTAACCAATTCTTCCGTAAAAGAAGCGGAGGAGTTGTTAGGGAAAAGTGGTGGAAGTGTGAGAATGGCGATAAGCAAAGTTTAGTTGTATCCCTAATGGGCATTTTAGATTGGAGGGTTGAAAATGAGTAAAAAGTTTTTGGTAATTCTGATGATCCTGTCAGTCCTTTCTTTTATCGTATTTGCAGCCTTACCATCAGATCCTTTTACCGAAGCATCTAATCTTTTTCAAGGGCCGGGGAAATACGGAGGAACTTTGTATTTAGTACTCGGTTCTGAGCCACAATCTTGGAACTATTACGGGACGTTATCATCGGCAGCCTACACTGTTGATGGACAACTTTTTAGTCCTCTTGTTCAGGCCAATCCAATAACCAATGAAGTTGAACCCGCACTGGCATCAAGTTGGGATATATCATCTGGCGGAACAGAAGTCATATTTCATCTTCGCCATGTTTTGTGGTCAGATGGAGTACCATTTACAGCCGATGATGTGCTTTTTACTTTTAATGATGTCGTGATGGACAAAAATGCTCTTGGAAATGAATGGGACGAATATACAATTGGAGGTACTCCTATTAAATGGGTAAAAATTAACAATTACACGGTTGCCGCATTACTTCCAAAACCTTATGGGCCATTTTTTACAGCTTTAGAAAAATCTTATGTTCTTCCAGAACATATACTTGCAAATTATTTGCCGCAATACAATTCAAAAGTCACAGATCCTTCTTATTACAACCAGGCGTGGACTGTAAATACATCGCCAGATCAGATCGTAGGTACAGGACCTTATGTGTTGTATAAATATATTCCTGGGCAAGAAGTAATTTTAAAAAGGAACCCAAATTTCTGGGAAGTAGATCCATACGGAAATCAACTTCCATATTTTAATGAAGTTGATTTTCTGATAGTCAAAGATCCACAAACGCAACTTGCAATGTTCCAATCAGGACAAATAAGTTGGCTTGGAATAGGTGCTTCCCAATTTCCATATCTAAAACAAAAGCAATTGGCAGGAGCTCCCTTTAGCGTCTATAATCTTCAATCGAGCGGGAATGCTACTCCCCACCCATTTATAACCTTCAATTTCGATGATAAAAATCCGAATTTAAAAGCACTTTTCAGAAATTTACAATTTAGAGAAGCTATGGAATACGCCTTAGATAGAAATGAGATAATAAATGAAGTTTATAATGGACTTGCAAATTTTACCGGCGATATACCGGCAGTTCTTCCAGGAAATGTTTTTTACGATCCAGAGGCATCATCACTTGCAAGAAATTTCAATCTTCAAGCGGCAAATGGTATACTTGATTCTCTTGGACTCAAAATGGGACCAAACGGAGTAAGACAATTTCCAGATGGTCAACCTGTTGAATTTACACTTTTAACATGGAATGATAGTCCTACAATGTCTGGAATAGCAGTTATATATCAAAAGGATTTGCAAAAAGTAGGAATAAAATTAAATCTTCAGTTTTTGGAATTTGGTGTTACTGTAAATACTGTTATAGCAGGTAACTTTGATGCATGCTTGTTTAGTTGGGGAGACGCATTAGATCCTGCTATGAGAAGGCCTATATGGAGTCCGGGATATTCTCTTTATGTAAATCACCTTTCCACTATGGATTCAAAAACTCATACACCTTTATTTGATCATATGATGTGGTGGGAAAAGATTGTTTACAATGATTTTGCTGAGGGCCAGGCTCAGATGACACTTGCAGAAAGAGCACAATACTATTATCAATGGGAAGAAATTTATGCAACTGAAATCCCATATATCTTTATCGCTGTTCCAAACACTTTAGTAGCCGTTCAAAATGATATTGGTAACTTCTTTATATCAAATGATCAAATAGCTGCTACTACATATACTACGTATTTGAAGTAAATTTAAAGGGGTGAGATGTTATCTCACCCCTTTATCCAAAAAGAGGTGAGATCGTGCTTTCCTACATAATAAGAAGAATATTGATAATGATTCCAATGATGTTTATAATCTCTGTAATATGCTTCACAATTATAAAATTAGAACCTGGAAGTTTTGTAAGTCAATACATGGATAACCCAAGAGTGTCTCCTCAAACAGTTCAGATGCTTGAACAAACATTAGGTCTTAACAAACCGGCTATAGATCAGTATTTTTACTGGCTTGGAAATATAATTTTCCATGGTAACTTCGGATATTCATTTGCTTATCAAATGCCAGTGGCAAATCTTATATGGCAATACATGGGATGGACAGTAGTGGTTTCTTTACTTTCTATGGCATTTACATGGCTTATTGCAATTCCACTTGGAATTTATTCTGCCCGTCATAGATATGGTGTGGGAGATTACATGGCTACGTTTTTAGGGTATATTGGCATGTCAATACCGGATTTTTTCCTTGCATTGCTTTTGATGTATTTGGCTTTATCTCTTGGAAGCAGATCTGTCGGAGGTCTTTTTTCTGTTCAATACATCGGAGCTCCTTGGTCTACGGCAAAATTCATAGATCTTTCTAAGCATTTGTGGATACCAATGATAGCTATTGGTGCCGGAGGTATTGGAGGGCTTATGAGAATTATGCGTGGTAACATGATGGATGTGTTGAATTCTCCCATGATTCTTTCATTAAGGGCTCGTGGAATAGGTGAGAAGAATGTCACATGGAAACATGCCGTCAAAAATGCAATAAATCCTTTGGTAACAATTGCTGGGATGTCTTTACCCGGAGTTTTTAGTTCAACGATAATCGCCTCCATAGTTTTAAATATACCGACGATGGGTCCGTTTTTCTACAGTGCTCTCCTCAATCATGATCAATATCTTGTTATGGCTTATCTTTTATTGCTTGCCCTACTTCTTCAAATTGGGAATCTACTTGCAGATATAGCACTTGCTTTCGTCGATCCTCGCATAAGGTATACTTGAGGTGAAGTTCATGAAGGAAAAAAATAAAAAGAT
>NZ_JBMFWB010000016.1:0-33050 GCF_049965695.1 Athalassotoga sp.
GCTTAAACTGGATCAAAAAATAAAGTTTGATATGTGAGAATTGCTTTGAAAATATTAAAAAGTAGATTTCATATCTACCATCTTTTTTCAAATACATATTCCATACTTTTATATCTCTTGATAACCTCGATTAATGCGATCGCGGCCCAGTGGAATTTATCTTTTTTTACGATTGGCATCTTGAATTTCGTGGGAGCCTTGTTTTATGTCATCGCGAGTCTTTTTTTCGGGAGAATTGGAGATCGTATAGGTCAAAAAAAAGTTTTGATCTTTTCTGTTTTTTTATTCCTGATTTTTAGCATATATGGTTTTTTCTTATCGAATATTCTTGATCTTTTCATTTTCACTATGGGTTTTAATTTTTTCTTTGGGACATTCTTCCCCCAGATAGAAGGATTACTTTCAAAAAGGGAAAAAGAATTAGGCATAGATCCGGTAAATACCATAAATCGTTTTACGATATCATGGAGTCTTGGAAATATAATAGGAGTGGCAATGGGTCCATTCTTGATAATTAAATTTCCATACGTTGTTTTTGGATATGGAATTGTTTTGAATTTGTCATCTTATCTGATCTTGAAAAAAGATTTTGCCCGCCACGGTGAATCGATATCATTCGAACCCTCGCCAGAACTCAAGAAATCTTCCAATACCATTGATTTTCCTAAAATAAGTCTTTACAGAACGGTGTACAGATCAACTTACTTTCTTTTGGGATTAATTTACTCGGCAATTATTCCACTTTTTCCTAAACTTATAAACATGAATGGTTTACCAATAGGAATAACGGGTTTCATAATTGTTGGCACAAATATAGGAGTTGTTTTGACATTTATTCTTCTTGAAAGGTTGAAAAGTTGGGTTGGGAATCCAAAAACAGCGGCAATATTCCTGATCGTATTTCCTTTGATGACACTTTTCATATTCATGCGACCAACACCAGTTATCTTTTTTGTTATATCATTTCTTGCAGGCATGAGTTATGCAATTCCTTACACTTATGCGATATTTTACGGTCTCAATTCTCAGAAAGCGGATCATGGTAAGCAAGGAGGATTTCATGAAGCAATTACGGGACTCACAACGGGGATCGGACCACTTCTTGGAGGATTAGCCCTTCAAATTTCAAATGGTTTAATGGGCCTTGGCTTTATGGCAATATTTATATTGGTAACCATATCTGCGATCCAATTGTGGTTCATAAAAAAAACAAAACATGTCATTCAAAATTGATTTTGTCCTTTTATACAGGATCAGTTCAAAACTCTTTAGCGGAGGGTAGGATGCCTCGAGGGCCTTTGCAGCGATGATATTGAATCATTTTTTCAATAGGTGTATACTTTTAAGTTAACGAAATTAAAAAGAAGGGGAAGCACTTGTTACGAGACATTTTGATGATAGCAACTGCCATGCTTTTGGGGTGGTCTTTAGGATACAACAACATGGCAACAATTTTTGGCCCTCTTGTGATTTCAGATATAGTCAAATATAGGACTGCCACAATAATGGGTGCCATTTTTATATTTATCGGAGCATTTGTGGGAGGAAATTCTGGAATTTCTACCATGAATTCCATAACACATGTTACCTTTGACGTTGCGGTTAGTTCAGCACTTGGTACGGCAATAGTGGTTTTGATAATGACTCACTACTCTTTGCCGACATCTATAACGCAGGGGATAGTAGGTGCTCTCGTCGGCGTAGGTCTTATAGAAGGGGGCATAAACTGGTGGATCGTGGATAAAGTTGCCGTTTCTTGGCTGATAACACCTTTTGGTGCACTTGCGATAGCCTACGGTTCTTATTTCGTTGTATCTCTTTTTTACAATCGATTAAGATCTATAAGGTTAAGGGGTACAATGGTCAGACTCATGTCTTTCGGATTTAGCATATACGCTTCTTATTCACTTGGTGCCAACAATCTCGCAAATATAACAGGTCCATTTGTTGGCGATGGCCTTTTTGGGAGAAATGAAGCTTTGATCATAGGAGGGCTTGCAATGGCGATGGGTTTTCTTACGGCAAGTAAAAAAGTTATATACACCGTTGGACGGGATATAACAACTATGGAGCCTTTTGATTCATCAATTTCCATTTTTGGAGAGGGCACATCTCTTTTGATCTTTTCGTTTCTTGGGATTCCTATATCAAGTGCGCAGGCATCGGTTGGATCAACGGCAGGAGTTGGATTTGTCAAAGGAATAAAAACGGTCAGTTTAAAGACAATCCTCAAAATTGTCACAGGATGGCTAATTACTCCTTTCATAACAGGGGCAATTGCTGTTATAATATACATGATAATGAAGATTTGGGGGTAAAAGATGTCTTTGGTATTTGGTAAAAAAGAAAACGAGGTTATAAAACTTTTCAACGATCATCTTCAAATGGTTGGTAATGTTGTGGATGAAACTTTCAAGATAATAAAATTATCCTGCGATGAAGATTGTTCGGATCTCGTTAAAAATGTCAGGCAAAAGGAAAGCGAAGCAGATTCTATAAGAAGAAACGCTGAAACCACGATGTATTCTGGAGCTTTTCTTGCTCAATCGAGAGGCGATATGTTAGGCCTCATAGAAGCCGTCGATAAAGTTGCAAACAAGGCTGAAACCGTTGCAGATGTCATTTATCTTCAGAGTTTAAAAATACCTGATTCTTTAAGAGACAAATACGTAAAAGAATATGAATGTTCTGTGGAAGCTTTTAAAGCTTTAGCCGTTGCCGTTCAAAATCTTTTCGAAGATATAGATAAAGCAAAAAATGCCGTCCTCGAAGTCGAAAGATGGGAAAATACAGGCGACGGAATTGAAAGGGCTCTTATAAAGGAAGTTTTCAGTTTGAACATTGAACTTGCAAGAAGAATCCAATTAAGAGAACTTGCACTTCAAATAGGGGATATAGCAGACAGAGCGGAAGATGCTTCTGATAGGATAGAAATAGTGATATTAAAAATGAGCGCATGATGGAAAAAACTACTTACCAAGGGCAAAAGGTTTGATTGAAAACTTACTTGCTTGAGGTTAAGAGATGATTTAAGAATCCAAAAAAGGAGAGTGAAAGATTTGAGAAAAGTAACTGTGTTTTTTATTTTTGCTGTTTTTGCATCGTTAGCGATATTTGCCGCAGGTGCAACGCCCACAACCCTTTCAACTGCAACTATCATGGGTACATCTTCAACAACAACAGTTGTCGCCCTTGTGAATGGACAACCAATATACTCGAACATACTTGATATGGCTGCCAATGTTTCTCCGACCTTGAGCCAACTTAAAAACATAAATCCCCAGATGTACAGTTACATGACGACTACCAAAGATGGTTTTGATTTTCTTTCCGCTTATGATAAGAGTGTGCTGAGCAATCTTGTTGATTCCGTTCTTATGGAGCAAATAGCCCAGAAAAATTACAACATAGTTGTGACGGATGCTCAAGCAATGACTCAGGTTAAGGCTCAAGTTGCCCAGATGCTTGCTTCTTATGGCCTTACCGAGGATCAATTTTCGCAATATTTACAATCGCAGGGTTATGGGGATATAAATCAGTTCGAACAAAATTCTCTTTTCACGATGAAGTTTTCTATGACTCTTGATCAACTTAAGAAAGTTGTCACATCGTCGGCAACGGTTACTACTGCCGAGGCACAGCAATATTACAACGCCAATATAGCGAATTTTCAAAATCCTCCAGAGATAGACGTTGAGCATATATCTTTGAGCAGTCAATCTACCGCTGCAAGTGTCCTTGCACTTATAAAATCGGGGAAAATAACGTTTGAATCCGCTGCCGCTCAATATTCCCTTGATACCAACACAAAGAATAACAACGGTGATCTTGGATGGATACCACAATCTGCAAATATGCCATCTTTCGAAGTTCAACTCTTCGCTGCGAATATAGGAGATGTCATAGGACCGACTCAGGTGCAAAATAGTTGGGAACTTTTTAAAGTTGTTGGCAAAAAGGGACCTTCAGTTCAAAGTTTTGCCGATGCTCAGTCAACGATAGTCCAGCAATTAATGACTCAAAAACAGTCGCAGATATGGTCCAATTGGTTGCAAAATGTTTTCCAGCCTTTCAAAAATAGCAGTACCATAAAGATCATGTTATGAGGTTTGAAGATGGAATTGGTTAAAAAAGAAGAAGTACTTGAGGCCCTCAAAGGGGTCATAGATCCGGAAATAGGTCTTGATGTTGTCTCTTTGGGTCTCGTTTACGGAGTTGAAGTTTCAAACGAAGGTGATGTTCAGGTTAAAATGACGATGACTTTTATGGGATGCCCCTTGACCGCCATGATAACCGAAGATGCCAAATATGCAATTCAATCTTTAAAAGGAGTCAAGTCCGTAAATGTAGAAATCGTTTGGGATCCTCCGTGGACTCCTGATATGATAGACCCTGAAGTGAGGGCGAAACTTGGAATTTGATCTTAGAAATGTTTTGAGTTTTGCAACTAATTATTTAGAAGGTAAATCTTTATCTCCGCGCCTCGACGCGGAGATATTGCTATCTTTTGTGCTTTTAAAGGATAAAGTTTGGATTTATTCGAATTTCGATTTTAAATTGGATGATAAAACGATTAAAAGGTTTCAGGAAGTTTTGGATAAAAGATCTCAAGGAATGCCAATCTCCTATATAACGGGGAAAAAAGAGTTCATGGGCCTTGAATTTAAAATAACGGATAAAGTGCTTGTCCCAAGACCGGAAACAGAGGAACTGGTCGAGAAATTGATATGTGATTCGAATAAACATGGATGGAAAAAATTCCTTGATTTTGGCAGTGGAAGCGGTGTTATAGCGATCTCAATTGCCAAATTTTTACCTAATGCCCAGGTGTGGGTTATCGATGCAAGTAAAGATGCCTTGGATCTTACGATGGAAAACGCAAAAAGATTGGACGTTGAAGAAAGAATACATCTTTTGGAAAAAACAAAAGTTGAAGAATTCGAAATTGTCGTTTCTAATCCGCCATATCTTACCAAAAAAGAATGGGAAGATTCAAATGATTTGCATTTTGAACCTTATGAAGCGCTTGTAGGTGGAGAAGATGGAAATGATCTTTACAGAGAGATCATCGCTGCTTATAACCCTCAACGATTTTATTTTGAAATAGCACACCCTTTTAGAAAATCACTTAAAGAGATTTTTGATAATTTCGGTATGAGTTATCAAATAGAGAAAGATTTATCAGGAAGAGATCGTATCGCTGTTCTGAGGCGAAGTTTGTGAAAATGTTGGCAATATTATTCTGAATTCTGAACCTTTTCCAAGTTCGCTTGATACTTCTATCCTGCCTTTGTGGGCTTCAACTATCATTTTGACTATTGAAAGGCCTAAGCCTGTGCCTCCTACTTTTCTCGATCTGGCCTTGTCAACTCTATAAAATCTTTCAAACAAACGTGAAAGGGCATCGGTTGGTATACCGATGCCCGTATCTTTAACCCTTATTTGGCATTCATTTCCGTTTATTGATTCACAACTTACTTCAACGGATTTAATGCCACTTTCTTTTTGAGATGTGTATTTTATCGCGTTATCCGTCAGGTTAAGTACTGCCTGAACGAGTCTATCAAAATCTCCGTAAATGTATATTTCTTTATCACAAGATGTCTTAAGTTCGACTTCTACTGAATCAGCCATGGGTTTAACTATTTTCGAAACGTAATCGACGATTTTGGAAAGATCTATACTTTGAAATTCAAATTTAGTCTTTCCTTCTTCTAATTTTTGGAGATCAAGCAGATCATTTATAAGTCTGCTCATTCTTGCTGATTCGTTTTCTATAATTCCAAGAAAATGCTTTACCGTTTCTATATCCTTAAAATCATCGTCCAAAAGAGTTTCAGCATAACCATGAATAGATGTCAACGGTGTTTTCAACTCATGCGAAACGTTAGACACGAATTCACGTCTGAAGTTATCAAGTTCTCTTTCACTTGTGATGTCTTTTATAACAACTATGAGAACATGCTCGTTTTCCTTTAAAATCACAGGTATGGCATCACATTTTAAAAAACGTCTCTGCGGGTAAACGATGGATATTTCCGTTGAATCGTTGGTAAAACCTTTAAGGTTTTTATCTATGAAATTCAACATATCGTAATTTTCAAGCACTTCAACGAGTTTCTTACCCTCGAGGGTGCAGTTCTCTACGCCTAAAAAATCACACACCGCAGAGTTGTTGATCGTAACTTTACTATCTCCATCGACTATCAATATACCATCACTGACATTTTGAAGGATTATTCTCATGTTTTCACGACTTTTTGTCGCTTCGGAATACCGTGTTTCGAGATTTATTTTCATTTCCTTCAAAACATCTATCATCTTTATGATAGGTATATTTTCATTCGAATCGGAAATTATACGAGATATACCATTCAATATTCTCAAATTTCTTCTGTGCGAAAAATAAAAAAACAGAAAAAGAGAAAAAAAGAGAATAGAAAGAATTACAAAAAAAATAAGAAAAAATTCCAAAGTTTAATCCTCGCTACCCGGATCTTTGAATTTATAACCTTTTCCTCTTACCGTTAAGATGTACTTTGGATTGGATGCGTCCTCTTCTATTTTGGTTCTCAATCTTCTTATGTGAACGTCGACTGTTCTGGTATCACCGTAATAATCGTATCCCCAAAGGGTGTCAAGAAGTACATCTCTGCTGAACACTTTACCGGAATTTTCAGCCAGAAATCTCAGCAAATCAAATTCAAGTGGTGTTAAACCAACTGATTTGCCTCTAACCTTCACCTCATATTTCTCAAGATCTATGTCAAGATCTTTTGCGGCTATCTTCTTTGGCTTTTCTTCTACTTTCGTAAGAGCCTGATCTGTTCTTCTAAAAATGGCTTTTATTCTTGCCAGCAATTCTCTTACGCTGAATGGTTTCGTTATGTAGTCATCTGCACCAAGTTCAAGGCCCAGCACTCTATCGAACTCTTCTCCTTTGGCGGTAAGGAATATGACAGGTTTATCCCTGTTTTTATCTCCGCCTCTCAGAGTTCTTACAAGTTCGAACCCATCCATACCCGGTAGCATAACATCGATGATGAAGAGATCTATTTCCTCTTCTTTTATGATGTCAAGGGCTTTTTCGGCATCGTACGCTTTAAGTACATCATAACCTTCTTTTTTTAGGTTATAACTTACAAGTTCAACTATTGAAGGTTCATCATCGACTATCAATATACGTTTTTTCAACATCAATTATCCCTCCTTTAAAATTTTTAACTCATCGAATATCGAATTTCTCCAAGAAATATCAATATACCTCCACGTTAAATTGCCTTCCCAAATTTTTTCAATGCTTTGCAAAAAACTCATCTTACGATCGCTTTTTGAAAGCATTTCCGAAAGTTCTTTATTTGCCGTCGATATAACCCATTGTATTCTTGACAATCTGACGCTTTCAAATTTGCTTTTGATCCCATATTTACCCAAAGATGATTTAAGATATCTTTCTCTTTCTTTTAAATCCTTTAAGGAAAACATCTTAAAACTCTCAAAATCGGTGAACGGCTTGGGTATCAACGGATTCAAACTCACGTAAGGAATGATGCCATACTCCTTCACCATCCTTGCCATGTCGATTATCCCATCCAGATCTTCCTGCTTCTCGTCCGGTAAACCATAGATGAAATACAACTTAACGCGCTTTAGACCGGCCTCTTTTACATTTTTCACGGCCACCGCTATATCTTTGGCGGATAATTCTTTATTTAGAGTATCTCTCATGCGCTGCGTTCCTCCTTCGGGTGCCAGAGTTATTTCTCTGTCCCCCAAAGAAACAAGTATCTTTAGAAGTTCGACGGTTACAGCATCTACCCTTAGCGATGAAACGCTGAGATATTTAACCTTTTCTTTTAACCAAATGAGCAAATCCATCAATTTTGGATAATCAGAAACACTCGCACCGATAAGCCCTACCTTGTCAGTATATTTTAGCGCATAAGATATCCTTTTTTCAACTTCATCAACCGGCATAAAGCGAACAATGTTGTATATCTTTGAAGCAACACAAAACGCGCAGTGATGTATGCATCCCCTTTCTATTTCTATCAAATATGTCTTACCGAATGCTCCTTGATCTGAAAGCATAATCGAACTTGCGAACGAATTTGAAAGGTCTCTTACCTTTGAAAGTTTAACGTGTTTTTCACCGATCGACGGGACAGAGACATCTTCAAATTCATTCATCTTGTTGAGTATCTCTGTCCAACTGAATTTTTCTTCAAAAAAATGCTTTAGAGACTCAAGAGCACTGACACTTCCTTCTATTTCACCGTGAAAGATCAAATCGGCAACGTACCAAAAAGAATTAGGGTTAAAAAAAGTCAATGCTCCTCCGAACACAACAAAAGGATTTCCTTTTCTTTCACGGTTTAGAACTTCAACTTTCAAATTTGAAAAGATATCAAAAATATTCAGGACATCAAGTTCAAACGAAATAGAAAAAGCCCATATCTTAAAATTACGTAAATTTTTGTTTCCTTCCATCGATCTGATTTCCCCATTTGAATAGAAAAACCTTTCACACGAAAAACCACATTTCTCAAGTGCCATAAAGGCAGCGTTAAATCCAAGATTCGCTACCGCACTGGCATAATCATTGGGGAAAATTAAAGCTATCGGAACTCCGCCCTTTGTTTTGGGGATTAAGAACTCTTCAGTTATTCTCTCTTGCAACGTCTTTTGCTTTCACGCCCGATGATTCGTTTCCATTATGATCGAGACTGAGTTCGCCCTTTAAAAGTTTATCGAGTTCTTCTCCTTCTATCGTTTCTTTTTCAAGCAATATCGTGGCTATATCATCGATCTTGTCTCTGTACTTTTTCAAAATATCCATTGCCTTTTTGTAACTTTCCTCGATAATCCTTTTAACCTCGTAATCTATCTTTGACGCCGTTTCTTCACTGTAGTTCGGAAGCCTTGCAATTTGTTTGCCGAGAAAAACTTCTCCTTCGTCTTCTCCCCATGAAACAGGGCCTATTGTGTCACTCATGCCGTACTTGCAAACCATGTCTTTTGCGAGTTTTGTGGCTACTTCGAGATCGTTTGAAGCCCCTGTGGTTATTTGGTGAAAAACGAGTTCTTCCGCCGCCCTTCCGCCGAGCATTCCAGAAAGTCTATCGAGCATTTCGTCCTTGGACATCAAATACCTGTCACGGGTAGGAAGTTGAAGTGTAAAGCCAAGTGCATGCATTCCTCTGGGTACTATCGAAATTTTATGAACAGGATCTGCATTTGGAAGCACTGCTCCTACAACGGCATGGCCTATTTCATGGTAAGCCACGATTCGTCTTTCTTCTTCGCTTACGACCCTTGATTTTCTTTCTGGCCCTGCTATGACTCTATCTATGCCCTCTTCAAGTTCATCCATCGTTATTTGCTTTTTCTTTCTTTGTGCCGCAAGCAAAGCCGCTTCATTTATCAAATTTTCCAGATCCGCCCCGACAAAGCCGGGAGTTCTTCTTGCAAGTATTTGAACATCAACATTGGGATCTACGGGTTTACCGCGCATATGAACTTTCAATATATCTTCTCGTGCTTTTATGTCTGGTGGGTCAAGAAGAATTTTTTTGTCGAATCTGCCAGGTCTAAGTAAAGCGCTGTCAAGTATATCAGGCCTGTTAGTTGCCGCCATGACGATAACGGCAGTTTGATTGTCAAATCCATCCATTTCAACAAGCAATTGGTTAAGGGTCTGTTCCCTTTCATCATGTCCTCCTCCGAGTCCGGCACCTCTTTGTCTTCCAACCGCATCAATTTCATCTATGAAAATTATGGATGGAGAGTTTTGTTTTGCCTGGGTAAACAACTCCCTTACCCTCGATGCTCCGACTCCGACAAAAAGTTCAACGAAATCAGATCCGCTCATATGAAAGAAGGGCACATTAGCCTCTCCTGCAACAGCCCTTGCAAGCAAAGTTTTCCCTGTTCCGGGAGGCCCAACGAGTAAAACTCCTTTTGGCATTCTTGCACCAAGTACGTTAAAAGATCCTGGATCTTTAAGGAAATCCACGACAGACATTAGTTCTTCTTTTGCCTCGTCAACACCTGCGACATCTTTAAACGTTACCCTTTTGTCTGTCGGTTTGTAAACTTTAGCAGGACTTTTTGTGAAACTAAATGCCTGCGAATTGGCGCTGCCCATACGCCTCATCATCCACCACCAGAACAACATCAAAATCACGAGTGGAAGCACGAAATAAAATATCGCGTTTATCCATACGCTCGAATCAGATGCCTGTTTTGCCACAACACTTATTCCCTTTGTAGACATGGTTTCAACAAGAGAATTACTCGTCAAGAGCCATGGCGCATAAAGATCGTACAGTGTGCCATTCTTCATTGTGACGGTAGTATTTCCGCTTGAATCAACTACAACAGAAGAAATAGGCGTTGGATCCTGATTCACCATTGATAAGAAATTGGTGAAACTTATCTGTGTTACGGGATTGGTTGGAGGCCACATAACACGTATGAGCAGGAAAAACATGACTATGATCAAAAAGTAGATCAAAATGGTTCTCCAGTTAGGTCCGGTTTGCTTACTGTAATTTTGCTGTGGCATCAGAAAACGCCTCCTTCCCTAATTAAACTTAGGATACGTCTGGTTTTGCCCGTTATTTTCAAATCATCCGGAAAAGTTATTCCAACAACCCATAATATCTTTCCATCGATTTGAGAAACAACGGGAAAAGTTTTTCTTAATTCATAAGAAACATGATGATTTTTCAAGATATCTCTCACCCTTACTTCCTTTTTCATTCCAAAAGGCACAATTTTCTCCACATCACTTAAAGGTCTTACAACTAAAGGAAATTGTACCTTTTCCGCTTCAAGAGTAACACTGTTTTTGCCATCTCCAAAATTTGTACCTACTGCTTTCAACTCCGAATATATCTTAACAGATAATTCCCTTATTTTGACTTCTCCCGGCACCGAAAGTTCTAAAGATTCTTTCCATTCAAAAGAATTTTCTTTTTTAGTTCCAAAACAAACTGCTTTTCCGTTTTTAGAAAAATATATTCCCTTCCCAAGATTCAACTCACCATTTCCCTTTTTTAGAACCATGTTAACACATGAATTTATTTTACGATTTGATATGTAAAGATCCATTTTTTTGAAAACCATTTTGAAAAGTTCTGACAGAATCAAATCATCCGCTTTTTGGATGTCTTTAAGATCAAAACAGATATTGCCTGCTTTTTCGGTTGAACTTTTAAAATACAATTCCACTTCTTTATCGACATGTTCCTGATATTTTTTCAAAATTTGAGATGTGTTCAAGACAGATTCTTCTATGTTCTGACAAAATTCCGATTTTATCTTTGGAATCAAAACATGCCTTATCCTATTCCTAAGATAATTTGTGTCAAAATTCGTCTTATCCTCGAAAAACTCGAGTCTATTGATCTTAACATATTTTCGTATATTTTGCTCATCAAAAATCAAAAAAGGCTTTATATACTTACCGTTGACAGGACTCATCCCTACAAGACCACCTATTCCGCTGCCTCTAAAGAGTCTTAAAAAGAAGTTCTCGGTTAAATCTGAAAGATGATGGGCAGTTGCGATCTTGTTGGCATTGTGTTTTGAAGCCAATTCCTCGAAGAATTCATATCTTACGACCCTTGCACCTTCTTCGAGAGAAAGGCCTTTATGATTTTTAATGTACTCTGGCACATTTCTTGATTCAACGAAACAATTCATTCCACATTCCTCGGCCATTTTTTTAACACCTTCTCCTTCAAAAACGGCCTCAGGTCTTATCATGTGGTTAAGATGGGCGACAAAAAATTCTGATCCCAGATGTGCTTTTATTTTCGAGAGAGCATACATCATCGCAACAGAATCAGCACCGCCAGAGACCGCTAACATCACGCGATCTCCTTTTTCAATCATAGACGTTTTTTTTATGAATTTTAGAAGTTCATATTCAAAATCGTTTAATTTCAATTCTGGACCTTTGATTTGACAAAATTTGTAACAAAATCGGAGGCAAATGTTTCTCTTATCTGTGCATATCGGTTCTTTAAATCGTTAACTTCGGAAATGGACTTTTGAATTATCTCTTTTGATTCGGATTGTGCCTCTGTTTCGGCTTTGTCGATCATTTCTTTTGCCACTTTATTCGCTTCTGATATTTTATTTTTAACCATCATTTCGCCTTCTTGTGTGACTTTCGAAATAATCTCTTTCGATTGATTTTTTGCCGTCTCTATGATCTCCCGTGCACTTTTTTCAGATGAAATCAATTGTTTAACAATTTCTTCAACTTCCAAGGTCATAAACCTCCTCGTTTGTAATTATAATTAACGCTGTCAAATTATTATAACATTTAATATTCTATTTGTGACATACCCAAACGCGGGAATCAACGATATTCTGCATTATTTGAAATTTTTGAAAGAGGCCATTCAGCCCTGTGCTCACAGTAAATAAGCGTTCGGCTTTTAAAGTGAATTCAGTATAGCAGGTTATAGAATTCAACACAACGCCCTTACCGATCCGGCCAAGAGAGGCGTAAGATATCACACAGATATGAATCTTGATGAAGTTAGACTTGCTTTTTGGATGTCCGTAAAACTCAAAGTTCGCTTAAAAATACAGGTGCTTTCATTTTAAAGCCTCCCTTTTTACCGCCTTTTTTCCCTTCTAAAAACAACAATTTTGAGTCGACTCCTCTTTTGCCGTAAATTGGGACGATCGCTTTGATTATCATCTGCTTTGCCGTAAGAGTTTCAACGTCAATTAACATGTTTTTGGGTGAGGTTATGGCGAAAAATTTATGCCCATACTTTAAAATATTCCTTGCAGATGAGACGAATTCATCAAAGATGTCTACATTCCTTTCAAGAAATCTTTCGTTGTTCTGACTTTTCTTACCATCATTATGAAAAGGTGGATTGAAAACAACGCAATCTGCCCATTCGTGGCCAAGCAAGTTCGATGAGTCTTGAATGTCTCCTTGTATTATTTTTACTCTCTCCGAAAGGTTGTTTAAATTCACAACTTCTCTTGCAACCTGACAATATTTTTCGTTTATCTCTATTCCTACAAAATTTTCAACGTGCGGGTTTAGTTTTGCCATTAAAACAAGCACGACTCCATTCCCGCTGCCTAATTCGACAACTTTTGTTGTTTTGGAATCCATCTGAGATAAAATTCCAAGCACAATAGAAGCATGCGTGTGTTTAACTGCCATTTGTTCAGGAGTTTTAAATGATGGTACGATTAAATCTTTGACATTTCCCATTGCGTTATAAAAGGTCTCATTTCAAACTCACAGGCCGCTTCATAAAGCGGATCGTCTTCTGGCACGTTCATTAAAATGATATTTGAGACCTTTGTTACTTCTTGAATTGATGATAAAAGATCTTTGAAAAAATCGTTGAAGTTTTCCCTGTCTTTTGGAGATGCATCTATTATGTAAGCCCCATTTTCATTCACTCCCCAAACGACGTAACCTATTCTTTCACCATCTTTGATTACAAAATCATGATTGTACCTATCGTCTGACAGTTTCAAAGTTAAGGCTTCTCTTTGCCAGTTAGGATGACGCCATTCTTTCTCATTTTGAAGTGCTTCATCGTATATTTCATCTATTGTCGCCGAAACAAATTTGTATATCGGAGCACTCATTATTTGATCAGTATAGAAGGACTTGAGATTTCTTCTCATCACGAATCCGTACTTTTGGTAAAATTTCACTGCGCGATCACCGTATGCCACCTCAAGAAAAACTTCTTTTATACCTTTCCATTTAAGTTGATCTAATGAATAAAGGAGCAATGAGCCACCAATCCCCTTTTCTCTGAAATATTTCTTGACTCCGAAAGCATCTATTCTGCCTCTCGGTGGTCTCAGCGCATTTATGGAAAAGCCAACTATTTGATCATCGACAAACATGATGAAAGAGTCATCAAGTGAGATGGAATTTTCTTTCATGTCAAGTTTAAAAGAAAAAACATCCCATTTTATAGGTATTGTGTAATCTGAAAATACTTCATTTACAAGATCTATCGTTTTGCTTAAAGATATTTCCGACAATTTTTTAAATTCGACACTCATTTTGTACCCCCATTATTTTGCTTTTCCGCTTTATCTTTAAAATTTTCATTGTTTTTCGAAATCGGATCCCATATCTCAAAGTATCCGGATGAATTTTGAACAGAATTTTTTAACCAGAATATCTTTTTGCCCAGATCAACTCTCCAAACACCAATCCCATTAACCTCCATGATTTTCCTCCCAAAAGTTCAAATTATTTGAACTTCTGCCACCTTCCAACAACAACTCCAATTAGGGATTTGGCGATCTCCATCGAACTCATTATAACGGGTCTATATTTTGGATTATCGGGTTTTAATATAACCATATCGTCTTGAAAATAAAGTCGGAATATATAAGGCTTTCCTTCGATCAGCCAGATCACGAGATTACCTTCAACGGCTGGACCTTTTCTAACAAGTGCAATGTCACCTTTGGAAAGTACCGGTTCACAAGAATCATCTGATACTACTATACCATAATTGCATCCAGCCCATGTGGGTAATTTCAGGTAATCAACAGGATTTTCAAAAGATGCCATTTCAAATATTGGGATTGTTTCAAGCGGGTATTCTGTTGCCGTGTTTTCACTTTCGATCGAAGCGCCAAGCATATAATCAACACTGACCCCGAAAATCTTTGCGATCTTTTTTAGAATTTCAAAGTCCGGAGCATTTCTTCCGCTTTCGTAAGCAGAGATCGTTTTATCACTCAGGCCAAGTAAAGTCCCGAGATCCTTCTGACTCATTTCCCTTTGATTTCTTAATTCCTTGAGTCGTGAAGAAAAGGCAGAGTTCATCTTATCACCTCATGATATTCTACAATAAATAGATATATAAAGTCAATATATCTTGCTTTTGTAGATTAAACATGTTATACTATGATACATAGATATAACAAAGTATACTTATAACAGATATGGAGGCATTTTCAAATGAAAGAAATTGAATCTTTCATAGTCGAAATAATTGAAAATTATCCTTGTACAGAAATGACATTGACAGAAAAAATATCGGCTATTTATCCCATCTCCATATTTTCCTTTAATAATGGTAATTTTGCTTCAACAGAAGTTAGAATTCTCCTTTCAGATTTACTTGACAATGGGAGAATTTTAATTTCAGATGATAATCAGATTGTCATAAAAGTTAATCAAAGATTTTAGGAATAATTAAGAGATTTTCTTTGTAAATTTGTCTTAATCATCTTTAAACACCAGAATTTGATTATAAACACCATTTTTTGTCAATAATTACCTTTGACAAATGATTTTATGTGAGTTATTATTTGGTTAAACGTTTTCCTAATATTTTTAATGACGGAGGAAATCATGGAGAAGATAAAAGTTGGAATAATAACATTTTCAGATGGCCGACCAAAGGTTAACGCCGATCTTCTTGAGATAAACAAACGCTTTCAAAGCGAACTTTCGAAAGCGCTCCAGTCGACGAATGAAATCGAAGTTGTCGAGGCAAAAGAGATCGTCTCAAAACCCTCGATAGCCAAATCTGAAGGTTTAAGAATGAAAAACGCAGGAGTCCATCTGACGATCTTCAACTACGCTGTCTGGGCCTTCCCGCATTTTTCCGTCATATCGTCCAAGTTTGCGCCCGGGCCATTTTTGCTTTTTGGAAATGTTAACCCTCAATATCCCGGCATGGTTGGCATGCTTGCCGCGGCCGGTGCTTTGGATCAAACCGGAGTCATTCACAAAAGGGTGTGGGGCGGCATAAAAGATCCAAAGGTCTTAAAGCAGATGCTTTCTTTCATTCGTGCCGCTTACGCGTTTAATTCATTAAGAGGTCAAAGGTACGGCATAATTGGCGGAAGACCTATGGGCATGTACACGGCCGTTCCGAATGTCGATCTGTGGAATTCTATATTTGGAATAGACATCGATCACATCGATCAATATGATGTCGTAAGGTTATCGGCCGAGGTACCCGAATCGAGAGCGGAAGCAGGCCTTAAGTGGCTTGAGTCTCACGTGAAAAAGGTCCATTACGATGGAAAACAGTTAACGCCAGAGAAGTTGAAGTTACAGATCAAAAGTTATCATGCAATCCAAAAGATAATAAAAGACAACGAATTAGATTTTGCAGGGATAAAAGCCCAGCCCGAATTGACGGATAACTTTGCCACGATGGACGTTGCGGAAGCCTTCATGAATGATCCTTACGACTGGGAAGGCACACATGAACCATTTGTCTTTGCAACGGAGGCAGATTCGGACGGCGCATTGACCATGCAAATCTTTAAATCGCTTGCAAAAACGCCAGTTTTGTTTGCTGATGTTCGCCATTACGAAGAAAAAGACAACTTCTTCGATCTTTGCAATTCGGGCGAACACGCAACGTATTTTGCGTCAAAATCATTTAATCCCGAAGAGAATCTCAAGAAAGTAGAACTCTATCCCGAAGGCTTTTATTTTCCGGCAGGGGGTGCTTCCGTAAGGCATATAGCAGCGCCGGGCCATGTTACGCTGGCACGATTGACGAGAAAGAACGGAAAGTACTGGATGGCGATCTTGCCTGCGGAATTTTTGGACTTCGGAGAAAAAAAGAACGAAGAAAAGGCTAAGGCAACCCAGATAGAATGGCCGCATGCCTTTGCGAGATTAGAAGTCAGCGCGGATGAATTTCTCTCGACGTATGATTCAAATCACACCCATGGCGTTTACGGCGATTGGATAGATGAACTTGTGGACTTTTGCAAGATAGCGGGAATTGAATACAAGGTATACAAAAAATAATGAAAGAAGGGATTTTAATGCTTGACGGTGTGATAGCCGCACCATTGACGATATTCAAAGATAATGGAGAAATTGATTACAAAGAAACCGAAAGGTACTTCGGATTTCTTGTCGAAAAGGGCATAAATGGACTATTCGCATGTGGTACGACATCGGAAGGACTTTCGTTGAATATCAAAGAGCATGAAGAAATTTTTAAACTTGCGAGATCTGTTGCATCAAATAAGGCAAAGGTTATTGCCAATTGTAGCAGTGTGAGAATTGAAGAATCAAAAGAATTGGTTCGTATCGCAAAAAAAGCGAATGTCGATGCCGTTGCAACTTTGCCACCTCTTTATTATAGGGTTTCTGAAAAAGAAATGATCGAGTATATTTCGAAGATCACTGAAGAGGTAAAGAATTTGCCTACATACGTTTATAACATACCGTCATTGGCCTGCAATAAAGTAACAGTCAAAGTCGTTTCGACCTTACTTGAAAAATACGAGAACTTTTTTGGTATGAAAGATAGCAGCGGAGATTTCGGTGAAATTACAAGATTTGTCGATCTAAGAAAAGATTTTCCAAGATTTGAGATTGCTGTTGGATTTGACAGGGCATTCTTTCCAATGCTTATGATGGGAGTCAATGGGACAGTCAGCGGACCGGCAGCGGTTTTTCCAGAACCCTTTGTTAGAGTATACTCACTTTTTAAAAAAGGAAATCTTGAGGAATCTCGTAAAGCCCAAGAAAAGTTGATAAAGATATCCGCTGCGGTTGGTGAAGGATATGATATGTCGGCACTAAAAAAAGCCTTACAATTCAGAGGTTTTGGCAATGGCAGGATGAGATTACCGTTGATGGAATATGAAGGGAAAGATTTAAGAGATAAAGTTAAATTTGCCGAAAAAGAAATTTGAATTTGGCAAATTTAAAAAATGAAAGGAGGAAGTTTATGAAGTTGAAATTAGGGGTTTTAACGTTGTTAAGTCTTTTGATGATTGGAATGGTGGTCATGGCCGCCCAGCCAATTCAACTGACTTTTTGGGGTGGATGGACAGGCCCTGATGGCGATGTGATGCGCGGACTTGTCGATGAATACAACTCAACACATCCGGACGTCCATATAACCTTCACGACGATGCAATGGACACCTTTGTTCACGAAATTCATGACTTCGGCTGCCGTTGGCAATCCACCAGACATTTTGGGAATGCATGGTCCGGATATTCCTCAGTTTGCGGCTTTGAATTTGTTAACGCCTCTTGGAAATGTCATATCAAATGCTGGATTTACGGCAACTCAATTCGCAACTACCGCATGGAATGGAACATTTTACAATGGAGTTCAGTACGCATTTCCACTTGATCTTCATATGAATGCCATATATTATAACAAAGCACTCTTTGAAAAGGCCGGCATTACCCCTCCGACAGGATGGATATCCGGTCAACAATTTTTAGATATAGCCATAAAATTGACACTCGATAAAAATGGCAAAAATCCTGATGATCCAGGTTTTGATCCAAATAACATCGTCCAATACGGTTTTGGATTGTATTCACTTAACTGGCACGCTTTTCTGCAATGGTATGAATTGCTTGCCCAGCAAGGATATGGATTCCTCAATCAACAAAATACAAAAGTTGATTATCCAAGCGATGCGGGTCTGAAAGCATGGCAATGGTTACAGGATTTAGTTTTCAAATACCATGTTTCGCCGGTAGGTGCCACAAATCCTTTGAACGATTTCCTTATTGGTAAGACAGCAATGCTTGAAGATGGGCCATGGGAAATACCTGCGTGTCAGGCCCAAAAAGGTCTCGAATGGGACACATTCCCGGTTCCTCAGGTCTTTGGACAGAAAGCGGTGTGGGGAAGCGGACATGTTTTAACCATTCCTGTTCAAAGTGATAAAACAAAAATGCAGGCCGCAGAAGATTTTGTCATATGGTTGATCAAAAATTCATCCAAATGGGCCCTGTCTGGGAATATTCCGGCTTTCAACACCGCAAGAGAATATGCATATTCGTTGCCAGGAAGAACAGGTTTTCTTGAAGGTGCTCCTTACGAAGTCATGCTTCCGAGAATACCGAATGAAGCAGAGGTATTTTCCGCAGCATCTGTAAGTCCGATAGTTGTTGCCGGTCAGGACATAATGGTAAGAGATCAGAGCATATTGCCTGTTATGGAATGGATGAATAACCAAGTCAATCAAATACTTTCAAGGGGACAATAATTTATTTCTGGGCCACTTATGTGGCCCAGAATTTGGAGGGTGTAAATGAAAAAAAATCTTAGAATCTTGATAATTCCATATCTCTTTTTAATCCCCTATCTTTTTGCTTTTGTCGCTTTCAGATTTGGCCCTTCAATTGCTGGATTTTTTGTCAGTCTTACAAGATGGAATATCGTAGGTACCCCAAAATTTATAGGATTCTCAAACTATCTTGAACTTTTCGGCGATCCGTCTTTTATAACAAGCCTTATCAACACTCTTTATTTCATGGCTTTAACGGTGCCAGCGCTTATAATACTTGGATTGCTTATAGCCTTGCTTGTAGATCAGAATCTTAAAGGCAAAACTGTAACAAGGACATTCGTTTTTATGCCTTACGTCATAATGTCAACGGTTGTTGGTGTTATATGGATGTGGATCTTTGACACACATTTTGGAATTTTGAATTATTATCTAAGTTTTTTTGGAATAAAACCAATTGCATGGCTGTCGAGTGTGAACTGGGCAATGCCTGCAGTTGCCATTACCACAATTTGGTGGACAGTTGGTTTCAACATGATCCTTTTTCTTGCCGGACTTCAGGACATACCGGAAGAATTGAAAGAGGCCGCAAGAATAGACGGTGCTTCAAACTGGCAAATTTTTTGGAATGTAATCTTCCCTCTGCTTCGACCGACTACAGTTGTAGTTCTGATGCTAACACTTATAAACAGTTTTGAAGTTTTTGATCAAGTCTACGTTATGACAGGAGGTGGACCTTCAATGGCCACACTTACCGTCATCCAATACATGTATTTTCAAGCGTTTCAGTATTTCAGATTGGGATATGGCTCTGCCGTTGCGTATGTTGTTTTTGCATTCTTGATAGTTCTCGTTCTTGTTGAAAGACAATTGCTTAAAAAGGTTGGAGAATCATGAAAAGAAAAAACAAATATCTTTCAAAAACTATTTTGTACTTACTCTTGATCGTATTCACAGTTCTTGCATTTGCACCGATACTTTGGATGACAGTCAGTGCATTTAAACCGGAAGGAGAGATTGCAAGTTACCCTCCGACATGGGTTCCGCAACATCCAACGTTGTCCAATTTCTCTTACGTCTTAGGAACTTTTAATTTTTTGCGATGGACTCTAAACAGTTTTTTAGCTGCCATTATAGCCACGATCATAGTCATATTGATAGATTCTATGGCCGCTTTTTCATTCGCAAGATTTCATTTTAAAGGTAACGCTTTGCTTTACGCGACGGTTTTGTCTATGCTTATGGTACCGATACAGGTTACGATCATACCGCTTTATCTTATGTTTGCCCATGTCCATCTTTTGAACACGATAACATCTTTGATACTTCCAACAACTGGAAACGTCACAGGCGTTTTCATTCTTAGAAATTTTTTCAGAAGTGTTCCTCAAGATCTTATAGATGCCGCAAGAATAGATGGTGCGGGGTACTTTAGAATCTGGTGGACGATAATGCTTCCACTCGCACGACCTTCTATAAGTGCGGTTGCGATCATAACATTCATAAGCAACTGGACGAATTTCCTGTGGCCACTCGTTTCAGTCAATTCAGACGCATCAAGAACTTTGCCCGTTGGAATAGCGGAATTTTTCGGTGGTCAAAGTGGAGTCAGCGGATCGGCTCCGCAATACGGACCTGCTATGGCCGCAGCCTTAATGGCAACTATACCGGCTATCGTTATTTTTCTTTTGCTCCAGAGATATTTTGTCAAAGGTATAACAATGACAGGTATAAAGGGATGAAAAAATGAATTTCGAAAATGTCATGCAATCACAAATTTACCCTCCCATGCATCACTGTGTAAGCGTTACAAAAGATAGAGATGATCTTATAGCCGTTTGGTATTCGGCTTCATATGAGAAGGCACCTGATAGCGTTATTCATTTATCCAGAAAACATTTTGATAAGTGGACAGATCCCGTAACCGTATTTAAGATGCCGGGTTTCGGTGTTGGCAATCCGGTAATATGGAAAAGTCCTGAGGACGAATTATGGCTATTTTTAGTCATCTTGACCGAAAATGATTGGCAAAGCGCTTTAATTTGCCGGAAAAAATCAAAAGATCATGGAGAAAACTGGAGTGAGTTAGAAATTATTTCTAATATAAAAGGCATTATGACAAAGGGAAGACCCATTGTTTTGAAAAATGGAAATTATCTTTTGCCGGTTTACGATGAGAAAAAGTGGACATCCATGATCTTAATCTCTGAAGATGGAAACAATTGGAAGTTGTACGGAGAAACAACCGTTACCGGCTTAATTCAACCTGTTGTGGTTGAACTTGATGATGGAATCCTCATGATGATGAGTAGATCTAAGATGGGAAAAGTATACGTTTCATATTCTTTCAACGGTGGGCTAAGTTGGATGGCCTCCGCACAAACTGACATTCCCAATCCAAATAGTAGCATAGATGTTGTAAAATATAAAGATATGCTTGTGCTTGCTCATAATCACACCCAAACAGGAAGAAATAGAATGGATCTTTTGTTTTCTAAGAATGAAGGGCGGAACTGGTCAGGCCCTTTTTGCGTGAAAGAGGCAGATCGCGGAGAATATTCTTATCCGTGGTTACTTCAAGATGAAAAGCAGTTACACCTTTTCTTTACGGATAACAGAATGAATTTCATACATTCATTTTTTGAAGATGGTGATTTTGAAAAGAGGTAAAGTATGAATCAACCTTTGAAAATTTCTTTGAATTCTCAAAATTCGTTTAAATTCAAAGATTTAACCGTGAAAATTTCAGAATTAGACGCTTTTTTTGATGGAAATGCAGAAGTCCATTTTCATTTCAGCGACCTTTACATGGTTATTTCCGGGAAAGCAACTGTTATAATTGGAGATAAATTCACAGGCGGCGTTGAAATAGAAGATGGTGAAATAAGAAACTGCAAAATTGAAAATCCGGTAGAATATGGAATCAAAAAGGGTGATTTACTTCTTATACCGGCTGGATTTGCACATAAAGTTAAAACAGGCAGGTCTAAACTCATGCAGTACGTTATAAAAATTCCTCGAAAGGAGGGGATTTAACATAAAGATCGCAATTGTCGGAGAAAATCTAATCGATTTGTTCAAAATAGATGATTCATTTGAACCACATGTCGGAGGTTCTCCGTTGAACATAGCGGTAGGAATTGCACGACTTGGAGGACATGTCAGTTACATAACTAAATTTTCTTACGATTTTTTCGGAGAAATGCTAAAAGATACGTTAAAGCAAGAAAACGTGGATATATCTTTGAGTATGACGGACTGTGATCTCCACACAACCCTTGCCTTTGCATTTGTAGATGAAAGAAAGGTTCCAAAATTCGCCATATGGAACAGATCGACTGCCGATAGCGCTTTGTCGTATGAAGATCTCTCTAAAATAAGAATAGATGAATTTGATGCCTTTCATTTCGGTTCAATTCTTTTTGCAACCCCCGCAGCGGATCACATATTGAAATTCATGGAAGATGTTAAGAAAATGGGCAAATACATCTTCTTTGATCCAAATTACAGGCCACATATTGCCAAAGATGAGAATAAATACAAAGCGGATCTTTTAAAAGGCTGGAAGTTATCGAATATTGTCAAATGCAGCATGGAAGACGCAAAATCGATCTTTAACCTTGATGATTTTGAAGATATCGTTGAAATGGTAAAATCTATTGGTAAAACGGTCATAACTGACGGAGAAAACGGCGCGTACGTCATTTCGAAAACTGTAACTCATATTCCGGCGATACGCGTTAACGTTGTCGATACTACCGGATGCGGTGATGCATTTATGGCAGGCTTTATATATGAATTCGCGAGGAATGATTTTAATGAAGAGAATTTGGTGTCCGCGTCTAAATTTGGAACGGTAACTGCTGGAATGGCCGCTCAAAAGATAGGCGCAATAACGTCTTTTCCAAAACTTGAAGAAGTCAAAAGGTTTTTAAAGAATTTGAAAGAGGGATCCAATGGTTAGCATAAAGGACATAGCAAAAAGTGTTGGCGTTTCAACTGCCACGGTATCAAAGGCTTTGAATCACAAGAATGGCGTAAGTCAGGCGGTTAGAAATCAAATTATGGAAAAGGCCAAAGAAATGGGTTACGTCGTTAACGGCCTTGCAAGAGGCATGAAAATATTCAAGACCTTTACAGTGGGTGTGCTCGTTTCTGATATAAAAAACCCGTTTTTCAGTGAGGTCATCTCGGCCATGGAAAGGGTGCTTTACGCCAAAAAATACAATCTTATGATATGTAACGTCGGAGAAAATCCCCAAAAAGAAGTTGAATATCTTGAACTGCTTGTTTCTAAAAAAGTAGACGGTCTTATCGTGGCTCCAGCGGCGGAAGGTCAAAATCTTTCAATTTACAGGAATATGGTAAGGCATGGGATGAAGATCGTCCTTTTCGATAGGCTTATCGATTCTGTCAACTGTGATTCCGTTGTAATAGACAACCGTGCCTCTATTTATGAGGTGACAAAATATCTCAAAGATCGCGGCCACAAAAAGATAGGATCAATATATGGTATAGAAAGAAGTTATACAGGACACGAACGGTTAAACGGATTTAAAGAAGCAATGCAGGAATTAAATCTTGAATATCACAAAGAATGGGTAAGAAGCGGTTTTTTCAGAGAAGAAGATTCATACAAGCAATCTCTTGATATTTTAGCAAAAAGTTCAAAACCGACGGCTATTATAGCGATGAACAACTTTTCCACATTAGGTCTTATGAGGGCTGTCAAAGAATTGGAAATAAAGGTTCCGGATGATCTTTCGATAATAGGTTTTGACGATGCCGAATGGATGAAAGTATGTTCTCCTTCCATCACCACGGTTATTCAGCCTGCAGATGCCATTGGGATGACGGCTGCGACGTTGCTTTTAGATGCCATTGAAAACGAGAGTTCTCATATACCTCAACATATTGTTCTAAAAGCAAAATTGATAGAAAGAGAATCCGTTAAAAGTTTGATATAATAAATCAAATTATGACAAAAGGAGTTATGATTGAAAAACGTAGAAAACTACACGTTGGGTGAAGAGATTGCCAACGCTGTAACGCACGGAATCGGAACCTTGCTTGCAATAGCCGCCCTTGTGGTCTTGGTGATTTTCTCTACTATTTATGGAGATATGTGGTATATCGTAAGTTTAACCATATACGGATCGTCGTTGGTCATACTTTACACGATGTCGACAATTTATCATGCCCTGCCTCGGGGCAAGACAAAGGATATCTTCGAAATATTCGATCATTCTTCTATATTTCTTTTGATAGCAGGTACTTACACGCCATTTGAACTCATAACCCTCAGAGGTCCTGTAGGATGGACATTGTTCGGGATCACGTGGGGCATGGCTGTCATCGGTATACTTTTCAAAGTTTTCTTTGTAAAGAAGTTTGTTATTCTTTCGACATTGATCTACATAATAATGGGCTGGATGATAGTCTTTGCCATAAAACCATTGTTTGAGAAATTACCAATTGATGGCATTATCCTCCTCATAATCGGAGGAATCTTTTATACGCTTGGTACTATTTTTTACATCCGAAGAAAAATGAAATACCACCATGCCATCTGGCATCTTTTCGTCATAGGTGGCAGCGCAATGCATTTTTTTGCCATTTTGTTTTACATCCTGCCCCTTGCGTCGATCTTTCATCAATAGAGAAATTCAAAGGCCATATTACAGATTTCGACCAGATCAATCCCTAAGATTCACACTTTGATCTCCCGCATTTTTTATTGCCGAATGTTGATCGTTTTCCTGCGAAGATATCTAATGAAATTGAAAACGCGCAGATCAAAAAAATGAAAAAATTATATCACAAACTTGACGAAATCAAGACCGTGATGTAAAATTGATTTGGCTTTATTAAAAGGAGAGACACTATGCTCTATTTAGCTCATATTGCGAAATCAGAAAATGGTTTTAGATATCAAACGCTTGAAGAACACCTTGAAAGCACAGCATTCCTTGCACGGCGATTTTCTGAAAAATTCGAAGCACCTCAGTGGGGATATCTTGCGGGTCTTTGGCACGATCTCGGAAAGTATTCCGATCAATTTCAGGAAAAATTAAAAAGAATAACGGAAAATAAACCTGATATGCATGTCGATCATTCGACTTACGGCGCTCAAAGAGTTTGGAAATCGGAAAAGTTTGGCAAAATAATCGCTTATGCAATTGCAGGTCATCATTCCGGACTTCCGGATGCAATAGGGGAGGACTCGTCTATTCAATTTCGCCTTCAAAAAGAAGTTCCGCACGTTAATGAAACATGCATTCCGAAAGAAATACTTTCGTACCCGGATTTAACCACTGATTTTTTAATCGGCTGGTTCAGAGGCCTTTCAGATACTAAAAGGGCATTCGCACAGTCATTTTTCATCCGTATGATTTATTCATCGTTGGTCGATGCCGATTTTTTGGATACTGAAAAATTCATGGATCCTCAAAGATATTCGAAAAGATCTCAATTCAAAAAGATTCCGGAACTCAGAAAGATCTTCATCGACGAAATGGAAAAATTTCAAAACCAAAAATTATCGGAAGGTAAAGAAATAAACAAGGTAAGAAATGAGATTTACAAAGCGTGTCTTGGAGCAGCCCAGCAGCCTCAAGGTATTTTTTCGCTTACCGTCCCGACTGGTGGAGGTAAAACGCTTTCATCCCTTGCTTTTGCATTTGAACACGCTATCAAGTACGATCTTGAAAGGATCATATACGTGATACCTTACACAAGCATAATAGAGCAAAATGCCGAAGTCTTCAAAAGCATACTTGGTAATGATGCCGTAATTGAACATCATTCGAATTACGTTGAAAAGGATGACGATAAAGAAGATGAAGAAGCCAGAAGGGTATTGGCATCGGAAAACTGGGATGCACCGATTATCGTTACAACGAATGTCCAGTTTTTCGAGTCTTTGTTTTCAAACAGAACATCAAGGGCAAGAAAAATACATAACATTGCCAAAAGCGTCGTAATTTTGGATGAAGCGCAGATGATTCCGGCCGATTATCTGTATCCGTCGATGGAAGTTCTTCGGGAATTGTCTTCTCACTACGGAACGACGATAGTTTTGTGCACCGCCACACAACCCGCTTTGAACAAACGGGAAAATTTCGAAGGGCTTGAAAATGTAAGAGAGATAATTTCTGATCCAGAGAAATTGGCAAAAGATTTAAAGCGTGTCCATGAAAAGTACATAGGAGAAATCGATGACCAAACGCTTGGACAAAAACTTGCCTCCGAAAAACAGGTGCTTTGCATCGTCAACAGTCGAAGAAATGCCGTCGATCTTTACAAAGCGCTTGAAGATCGGAGCGATAAGGAAGGCAACTACCATCTCAGCGCTCTGATGTGCCCGGTACATCGAAGTAAAGTTTTGAAAGAGATAAGGCAAAGGCTGAAAGATGGAAACACCTGTCGGGTCGTGAGCACTCAACTTGTGGAAGCGGGAGTGGACGTTGATTTTCCCGTTGTTTATAGGAGCCTCGCAGGACTTGATTCGATAGTTCAGGCAGCGGGAAGATGCAACAGGGAAGGTAAATTGAAATATGGCGATCTTTTTGTCTACAAACCGTCTAAAGGGATTCCTGCCATTTCGGATTTCAGACCGAGAGCAGAAGAAGCAGAAAGAATAATAAATCAAAACTGCGACGGTTTTCTTTCTTTGAATTCGATAAATGATTTTTTTGAATCATATTACTGGAGGAAAGGAAATAATCTTGATAAAAAGGAAATATTAATTGATTTCAAAGAAGGTCTTGCAAAATTGGACTTTCCGTTTAAAAAAATTTCAGAAAAATTTCATATAATAGAAGATATCCAAAAACCTGTTTTTATCCCTTACGATGAATTGGCAGAAGATCTTATAAATCATTTGAGATATCATGTGTCAATTGAAATCCTGAGAAAACTTCAACGTTATACGGTTCAGATACCAGAAAGAACCATCCAGCAACTTCAAAATGCAGGATATTTGGAACCCTTTAACGATGAATTTTGGACATTAACCGAAATCGGCAGAAAGGAGGTTTACAGCGAAAATATCGGGTTGACGCTTGATACACCTGAATTTTATCAGGTAGAAACAACGATTTTGTGATGAAAGGGGGTAGAATTGTGGCTTTCGGAATTAAATTGAAGATATGGGGTGATTACGCATGTTTTACCAGACCGGAAATGAAAGTTGAGCGGGTGAGTTACGATGTGATAACTCCATCTGCAGCCCGTGGCATCTTAGAGGCCATTTACTGGAAGCCTTCAATAATCTGGCGAATTGACAAAATACACGTTTTAAAACCCATACGCTTTACAAATGTCCGCAGAAATGAATTAGAGCATAAAATATCCGTAGTAAATGTCAAAACGGCGATGAAAGATCCCGAATACAAACTCGAAACCTTTATAGAAGACGAACGCCAACAACGTGCTGGATTAATTCTCAAAGACGTTGCTTACCTCATATATGCACATTTTGAAATAACAGACAAAGCTGGTAAAGATGATCCAACAGACGTTAAACCTGAAAAGCACCTTGAAATATTCACGCGTCGGGCATCCTCGGGGCAGTGTTTTCACCATCCGTATTTCGGAACGAGAGAATTTTCAGCAAATTTTTCTTTGATTGAAGACAAACTTCCCGAGTCTGAACTTCCACAAGATCAAAGAAACAAAGATCTCGGCTGGATGCTGTACGATATTGATTTCGATCACAACATGGAAGCACGTTTTTTTAGGGCTAAAATGAAAGACGGTGTGATCGATGTACCACCTTACAAGGAGGTATTCAAATGATCCTTCAAAAACTTTATCTTTATTACCAGAGACTAAATCAAAATTCGGAATCAAAGATAGCACCACCTGGATATTCAACCGAAAAAATCCATTTTGCGATTGTAATAAATAAAGAAGGTGAAGTTGTCCGTGTCATGGATCTGAGAGAAACTGACGGGAAGAAAAAGTACCCTAAAAGTCTTGTTGTGCCTCAAATATTTCAAAAAAGGACAAGTGGAAAAAAGGCAAATTTTTTATGGGACAATTCAAAATATGTTCTTGGAATAGACAAAGAAAAATCTCAGGATGCACTCGAATGCTTTGAAATATTCAAACTTTACCATGCCGAAATGGGTAAAAACTGTGTGGATGAAGGGTACAAAGCCTTACTTTTGTTTTTGGAAAAATGGAAACCCGAAAATATAGAAAATTTAGACTACAAAGAAGAGATTCCGGAATCCAACATAGTTTTCAAACTTGAAATCGATGCAAATATTTTTCTTCATGAACGATCGGCGTTAAAGCAATTATTGATGGAAATAAGATCACAGAACGAAGCCGCAACTGTATCACAGTGTCTTGTCAGCGGAGAAGATGAACCAATACCCAATATACACCCTTCGATAAAAGGCGTCAAAGGAGCGCAATCTTCAGGTGCTGCAATCGTTTCTTTCAATATCGATTCTTTTAATTCTTACAATAAAAAACAAAACTTCAATGCCCCGATAGGTGAAACAGCTGCATTTTCCTACACTACGGCCTTAAATCATTTACTTGATAAAAATAGCCGTCAAAAGATTCAGATAGGTGATGCCACGACTGTTTTCTGGGCAGAACGTCAATCTCCGATTGAAGATTTTTTTGGCATGGCACTTGATCCTGAAAGTACTTCTGAGTCTGACAACAAAGAAATTTTTGATTTTCTGAATGCTGCCCGTGACGGTAAAAAAACAGAAAAAATAGATCCTGAAATTGGATTTTACATACTTGGCCTCGCACCTAACGTATCACGCATTGCTGTGAGATTTTGGTATGCTTCTACCGTCGGTGAAATTGAAAGCGCTCTCGGTCAACATTACTCGGATATGAGAATAGATCGGAATTCTCCGGAAAAAGAAAGCGAATATCCCGGAATATGGCGGCTTTTAAAAGAAACAGCCGTACTCGGTAAAAGTGACAACATAAATCCTAATCTTTCCGGTGCATTCGTGAGATCCATTTTGACTGGTGACTATTACCCCTATGAACTCTTAAGTGTAACATTGGAAAGAATAAAAGCAGACAGAGACGTGAATTATTACCGTGCAAGTTTGATCAAGGGTTACCTTTCAAGAAAATACAGGAAGAGAAATTTAAGATTGGAGGTTAATATGAGTTTGAACACTGAATTGAAAGATCCAGGTTATCTGTTGGGACGTTTGTTTGCGGTCATTGAAAAAGTTCAGGAAGAAGCAAACTCAAACGCGACTATAAAAGACAGATATTTTTCTTCGGCATCTGCGACGCCACGTGCAGTCTTTCCACAACTGATGAGATTATCGCAGTATCACTTTGCCAAACTTGAAGGCGGAAGAAAGACTAACATGGAAAAACTTGTTCAGGAAATAGTAAATGACGTAGACACTTTTCCGGCGCACCTTGATATGGAAGAGCAGGGCATGTTTGTGCTTGGCTATTACCAGCAAAGAAAAGATCTTTTCACGTCCAAGAAAGAAAATTTGAAGGGGGAATGAAATATGGCAAATCAAATTCAAAATCGATACGAATTTGTTTATCTCTTTGACGTTGAAAACGGAAATCCGAACGGTGATCCCGATGCCGGAAATATGCCCAGAATAGATCCGGAAACGAATTTTGGAATTGTCACGGATGTTTGCTTGAAAAGGAAAGTGAGAAATTACGTTGATGTTAAATTCAACGATAAATCTCCCAACAGAATTTATATCCGCGAGAAGTCTATTCTCAACAACACTCATAAAGAAGCGTATGATGCAAATGGCATTAAACTATCAGATAGTGATGATAAGAAGAGAAAAGGCTCAGGTGATGAAGTTGAAAAAGTGCGTAAATGGATGTGTGATAACTTCTATGATATCCGTACCTTCGGTGCAGTTATGTCGACAGGCATAAATTGCGGTCAGGTAAGAGGGCCTGTACAGATCAACTTTGGGAAAAGTGTGGAATCAATAATGCCTCTTGAGATAACCATTACGCGTATGGCTGTGGCCACTGAAGATGAAGCCAAAAAGCAGCAGGGAGACAATCGAACGATGGGACGCAAGCATGTCATTCCTTATGCCCTTTACAAAACTGAAGGGTATGTTTCGGCATTTCTTGCGAATCAAACGGGTTTTAACGAAGACGATCTGAATCTTTTCTGGGAAGCACTTTTGAACATGTTTGAACATGATCATTCAGCGGCACGTGGAAAGATGAACGCAAGAAAATTGATCGTCTTCAAACATCAAACCGCTCTCGGCAATGCTCCATCGTACAAATTATTCGATGCCGTAAAGATTGACAGAGTGAACAAAAACGATCTGCCTTCGAGAAATTTTGAAGATTACGAGATAAAACTTGTCAGAGATAGTGTACCGCAGAACGTTGAAATAATAGAGATGCTTTAGATGTACGATGAATCGGAACTCATACCGATTTCTGCATTGCAACATTTCGTGTTTTGCCCGAGACAGTGCGCTTTGATCTTTATCGAAGGAATATGGAAGGATAATTCTCTCACGGTGCAGGGGACAAATCTGCACCGGAGGGCTCATACGCCGGGTTTGGAATCAAGGCTGAATGTGCGTAAAATTTTTGACATGCCTCTCAGATCTTTAACGTTAGGACTTATAGGAATGGCGGACGTTGTGATGAAAGACAGAAATGGAAGTTATATTCCGTTAGAATACAAACACGGAAGACCAAAGATGAAAGAAATGGACACAGTGCAACTGTGTGCCCAAACTCTGTGTTTGGAAGAAATGACAGGTAAAATCATAGACAAAGGTTTTATATACTATTTTGGAACCAGGAAACGAATTGATGTGGTTTTTGATCGAAAATTAAGGGATCAGACGCTGAAAACAATTGAAAAAGTTAGAAATTTATTTCAAAACCATCAAACGCCTCTTCCAGTTTTTTCAACGAAATGTAAATCATGCTCTTTAGTCGATCAATGCTTACCATCCACCATTGAGAAGTCCCAAAAAGTTCAATCATATCTTTTAAAAATGACAGAAAATGATCCTGAAGGTGGTTCACAATGAAAAGAATTTTGAATACTTTGTTTGTGAATACTCAAAAGATCTATCTGAAAAAAGAAGGCAACACCGTGGTCGCAACACTTGATAAAAAAATCATTCTGCAATTGCCTCTTATAAATATCTCAAACATAGTTTGTTTTGGAAACATTCGAGTAAGTCCAATGCTTCTTGGAAATTGCGCAAAGATGGGAGTAGGAATTTCATTTTTAACTGAAAACGGAAGATTTTTGGCTAAAGTTCAAGGTCCTACTGCTGGAAATGTGCTCTTGAGAAGAACTCAATTCAAATTGGCAGACGATCCTGTTAAATCGACAGAAATTGTGAGAAATATAGTCATAGCTAAAATTGCAAATTCTCGAACGGTTTTACAAAGAGCATTGCGCGATCACGCAGAAAAAGTCGATAATAAAAAATTAGGAGAAGCAGCGACTAAATTAGAAAGAAATATAATAATGGCTCAAAGAACTGAAAATATAGATTCTTTGCGTGGTATTGAAGGAAGTTCGGCTCAAGTATATTTCGAAGTTTTTAATGAATTGATAGTTGCACAAAAGAATGATTTTATATTCAAAGAGAGATCGCGTCGTCCGCCACTTGATAAAGTGAATGCATTGTTGTCTTTCGTTTACACTTTACTTTACAACGATATACGTTCATCTTTGGAAACAGTGGGCCTCGATCCCGCAGTTGGATTTTTGCATACAGATAGACCTGGTAGAATGTCTCTTGCTCTTGATATGATGGAAGAATTTCGTCCTTACTTTGCGGATCGCTTGGTACTTTCTATGATAAATTTGAAAGAAATAGGGCCAAGTGATTTTAAACTTTTGGACAACGGTGTGCTTTTGATGAAAGATACAGCCCGCAAAACGGTTCTAACGACTTATCAGAAAAGAAAGCAGGATGAGATTTACCATCCATTTGTAAAAGAAAAAATGCACCTTGGGCTTGTCTTTTATACTCAAGCTTTGCTCATGGCACGATTCATCAGGGGAGACATTGACGGATATCCCCCATTTATCTGGAGGTAAAGGATATGATGATACTTGTGAGTTACGACGTGGCAGAAGATGAGGGTGGCAAAAAAAGATTAAGACATATTGCTAAGATTTGTGAAAATTACGGACAGCGCGTTCAGTATTCTGTTTTTGAATGTCTTGTAGATCCAGCACAATGGGAGAAACTCAAACAAGAATTGATAGATAAAATGAATCCAGATTACGATAGTCTTCGCTTCTATTTTCTTGGTGCAAATTGGCAAAATAGAGTCGAGCATATTGGAGCTAAAAAGGTTTATAATCCAGAAGGGCCTTTAATGATCTGATATGCGAAGTATGATCAAACGCATAAACACTGGACGATTCGCAATTAAAGCGTTTCCTTGAATTCAAAAGCGAATTGGATAAAAATTTCTTTTTATTTACGTCAATAACAACAGATATGCGTAAATGATTCTTAAACATCAGTATTCACAATAGTTTGTTTAGTCACAGTCGCACCCTACACGGGTGCGTGGATTGAAACACACAGTACAAAAGAGTTGCAGCGTAAGTTATCGTCGCACCCTACACGGGTGCGTGGATTGAAACTGATGATGTAGTGAAAATTATGTTCTGGCTGATCCTTGTCGCACCCTACACGGGTGCGTGGATTGAAACTTGGTTTGCAATGGAAATGAACGAAGAAAGGTTGGGTCGCACCCTACACGGGTGCGTGGATTGAAACTGTCCATCATCGCCGGAGCGATGCCTTTGTCAATGTCGCACCCTACACGGGTGCGTGGATTGAAACTTTGATAGAGGCTAAAGATATCCCGACCGTCAGAGTCGCACCCTACACGGGTGCGTGGATTGAAACTTACTCTGAAGATTACTTAACTACATTAAGTAATCGTCGCACCCTACACGGGTGCGTGGATTGAAACATATACGCTCTCACATAACGAAAATCTGAGTAGCGGTCGCACCCT
>NZ_JBMFWB010000016.1:33150-42388 GCF_049965695.1 Athalassotoga sp.
GATTGAAACAACTGATGTAGCGAGAATTGTGTTTTGGCTAATGATGTCGCACCCTACACGGGTGCGTGGATTGAAACTGATGCACTTGATAAAGACGTTGAAATGTTTACGGTCGCACCCTACACGGGTGCGTGGATTGAAACAGATGCAAGAAAGACGAGTTAGAAATACCTTTTTGTCGCACCCTACACGGGTGCGTGGATTGAAACCACAATTCGTTTGATTCTTCGGCGGTAAAACTCCACGTCGCACCCTACACGGGTGCGTGGATTGAAACTCCGATCTAACGATATATCTCAAAGCCTCTTCAGTCGCGCCCCGTAGGGGCGTGTGGATTGAAACGCCATACCGACCACTACGATCCGGCCGCATAATGTCGCGCCCCGTAGGGGCGTGTGGATTGAAACTGACCAACGTTGGGGCAATAGCCGCCGGACTTTGTCGCGCCCCGTAGGGGCGTGTGGATTGAAACACGTCGCCTCTATATTGAGCCCTAAAAGTATCCATCGTCGCGCCCCGTAGGGGCGTGTGGATTGAAACAAAAAATCATACAAGACTTCTACTTGTAAGTTATCGTCGCGCCCCATAGGGGCGTGTGGATTGAAACAACAGCAGGCAGTGTGATGCTTGGAGGAGTAACGGTCGCGCCCCGTAGGGGCGTGTGGATTGAAACGTAATTCTAACTTTCGATCCGCTTGCATGGATGCCGTCGCACCCTACACGGGTGCGTGGATTGAAACGCAATAATAGACTTTGCAGTCTCTTGACCTGCCATGGGTCGCACCCTACACGGGTGCGTGGATTGAAACTAGACACTAAGCACACGCTGGAATTGAAGTTTCGTCGCACCCTACACGGGTGCGTGGATTGAAACGGTACCCGAATTGTTATCACCCCGGGCCTTTTGTCGTCGCACCCTACACGGGTGCGTGGATTGAAACAAAAGCAACCTGTGTCAATAACTGTACTCCTCCAGGTCGCACCCTACACGGGTGCGTGGATTGAAACATCGAACGGCAAAGTCCATTGAAACTGTGATTGAGTCGCACCCTACACGGGTGCGTGGATTGAAACGTAGTGAATATGTTAAAAATAAATTGGAGAAGGGTCGCACCCTACACGGGTGCGTGGATTGAAACTATTACTTATTGCAGGGCTTGTTTTATATATTATGTCGCACCCTACACGGGTGCGTGGATTGAAACCGTTTTAACTTGACACTTTTTTTATTTGTTTCTGTCGCACCCTACACGGGTGCGTGGATTGAAACCGATCCACAAAATCTTTCAATCTTTCGATCAGTTCGGTCGCACCCTACACGGGTGCGTGGATTGAAACCTGCTTATGGCTATTTGAAAACACATTTGGTGATGGGTCGCACCCTACACGGGTGCGTGGATTGAAACAATAATTGTTTGCATGCTTTATACCTCCTTTACGTCGCACCCTACACGGGTGCGTGGATTGAAACGATTTTTTCATGCTGATCATCCCCGTTGCTATTTGTCGCACCCTACACGGGTGCGTGGATTGAAACTATTACGGCATCCATTTTTTGCTGGCCGGTAGCAGTCGCACCCTACACGGGTGCGTGGATTGAAATTAAATTGAACAAATTAGGTAGAGTATAAGTCATAACAGTGAAATGAATCGATAAGGAGATGGTTTTGTGTCTAAGAAAAAAGTTTTAGTAATAATATCAAGTGGAGATAAAAATGTTATTTCTACGGCAATGACATTCGGGATTGTTTCTTTTGAGGCAAAGTTATATGATGATCTTAAAGTTTTCTTTTTCGGTCCAAGTGAAAAAGTCATCGTCGAAGACAAAGATCTTCAGTCAAGTTTATCTAAACTCATAAAAGATGGCATCACCCCGGTGGCTTGCGTCAACGTAAGTAATGCCTTCGATATAACCCCAAAATTAACGGCACTTGGTTTCAATGCGATTCCTGTTGGAAAAGCAATAGCAGATCTTGTAAATCAAGATTACGCTACTATGGTTTTTTGAAATAAATTTCGCCTCAAGCCCCGCTTTTTATAAGCGGGGTTATTCGTTTTTAAGGATTTTTAAGACATAATTTTTAACAAAATTGGCTTCTTCAGAGGTTATTTCGTTATGTGCGTATCTTAATTTAACGAATATATTCGTTATTTTGCCGGCATTCTCTTCTCCGATTCTTTCTTTTAATTCATTTGAAAATTCATACGGTGTCAGTGTTGGATCTCCGATCTTTTTTCTCAATAGTTTGTAATAGAACAAAACTATTTTTTGAGGAGTACCTTTGAAATCGTAATTCTCTTTTTCAAAATTAAAATCAGTGGCTTCGGCGCGATCTTCTTCACTTTCTTTTTTACCTAAAGGCATTCCATATTTTAAGAGATAATAGATCAGAAAAATTGCAAAAACGCCGGCCATCATAATTACAGATCCAAGAAAAATAGGATTGGAAAGGAGAGATGTCCCTTCATGTGGACTTTTATAAGGAGTTGTAACCTTTGATGCAATAACTGTAAGACCACTTTCAACGGAATTTTGATGTGTCTGGATTCCGGATAAATTTACTTTACCTGGATTAAGCAATCCAAAGCCATAAAGAATCGAGACAAAGATAAAGAGTATTGACGCGATCATCCATACGATAAAGACAACTGTTTTTATATCTCTTTTCTTTTTACGTTTTGGCCTGTATTTGATCATCAAAAAAATCATCACTGCACTTACGGATATGACAACCACACCTGTTGCATCAACAACGATTGTATAGAAAACACCAAGATCGGGGTTTGATTGCGTTTTCGTGCTTGTTGCCGGAGGTACAGGTGCAACGGGAACAACCACTGTTCTTTTTGGCAATGATGATTGCGTGGCTGTGGAGGGAGACGTTTTTGAAACGAGAATTGTGTTAAAAATTGATTCCATAGGAGATGACGGTCTGAATGTAAGTCCTAAAAAGAATATCAGCAAAGAAACAAGTGCAACGATTCCAACGAAACGAAATATCGATCTGTTGATAAATTGATCGTGATACGAAGAGTTAAGGATAAATGAAAGCAGCAAAAGCATTATCATACCAGCCGTTACAAATGGATTTATGAACTGGGAGGCAATTCCAACGATTGCAACTATAACCATGAGTGCTATTGACGCATTGAATCGCTTCATCATCATTTTTGAGTTGAGATATATCACAACGTATGAAATAACGAAGAGTATTATGGCCATTCCCAGCGGTTTCACAGGATATGACAGCCATTTATTCAAAGATATCCAGAATCCGTAAAAGAAAAAATGAATCGGGCTTCCTCCGTTGAAAATCCAGAGAAAAAAGATCATGACAAGAAAGTAAGGTATTACCCATGCAAGCCACGATACTTCTATTTTTGCCCTTGAAAATATCCACACGAAAAGAAAGGCTACCGGCAAAAATGCAAGACCCAATGTTGTTATTCCAAGCAGATAAGATAAAAGTATCAAAAACAGCGTAAGCCAGAGAAGATTAAAAAATTTCCATCGTTTTGTCATATCTTTTTATCACCTCGTCGAAAGACTCGTTATCCATCATGACGTGAACCATGACGTTATTCTCAACGAGAATAGCACTTTGATCTCTGAGCCTTTGTACCTCTCTGGGCAAAATCGAATAAGTATCGTATTTTTTATCGTAAGGCATTCTGAAGCCGTAAGGTATGACAAAGACCATAAGACGCGCAACTCTTGATTTTACGGTGAGCAATTTTGGAATGGCATCATCGGTAAGGTACATTGATATGATGATGACAGTTGTCGTTCTGGACATGGAAAAAAGGTCGCCCATGATCTGGGTTTGAAGCGAGAGATCATCAGATGGATCATCTGTGCCTTTTGCTATGGCAAGTGCGTCAAAATACGGGATATAATCCTTTGCCTGTTGATCTACTGTATAAATTTTATCTCCAAGCACTTTAAGCGTTATAGGCATATCTTTGTCGTAAAGATATTTTATAATTCCTGAAGATGCCATTGATGCGTATTCTTCATAATCCTTTCTCATATGTGCCCAAACGTTTCTGGCATATATTTCTTTTGGAAGGTTGTAATCAACGTACATCCTTATCTTTGAAGAGCCGGTGTATTCATATTCTTTGACCATAAGATCACCGGTATGGGCGCTTGCTTTCCAATGTATTCTTTGGAAAGGTTCTCCGCTGTATTCACGTATTCCAACTATATGACTTGAATCTTCAAGAATTTTAAAATCCGTCTTTTTACCGGAGACCGGATCTATAAGAGTGGTTTTTAACTCATCTATCGGCAAGATTTTGGGAAAAACGAGTATTTTTCTTTTTACCTCAATTTTTCTTTCTATTGAAAAAAGTTTTAGCGTGCTTTCAACATGAATGTTTATTCCGTAAAAATAGTGTTCCCCTCTTGTACGAAATTTCATAACATATGAAAGCAACATCGTGCGATCCGGCAAAATCGATCCTGAAACTTCCCTTGAACCGTTTGATATATATCCATCCGAGGAGAAGTCTTGAACTGCAACTTTGGAAAGCAGGTATTTTGACATGTTTTTGATTTTGGTTTCACATGTTACTTCGTCGTCGGTAAAAACTCTCGACGGGTAAACCGATGAGGATACTTCCAAAGATTTAACGACCTTTACGGTCACCATAAAGTAAATCCACAGCGAAACATCAATGCCTGCCAGCGTTACGCTGAATGAACCGAAGACTATTATAATTGCTAAAATTGAAAGGATAGTGAAAACAAGAAGTGGTAAAATTTCATACCTCATCTTTTTTGATCACCGGTAACGGCACTTCGTTTACAATTTCTTCGAGCACATCGTCAACTTTTCTCATTTTAACGCGTGCTTCAGATGTGAGGATAAGTCTGTGATACAAAACCTCTTTCATAACCATTTTAACGTCATCCGGTATAACGTAAGTGCGGCCATTCAAAAGTGCCCTTGCCATTGCGCCTTTCATAAGATTAAGAGATGCCCTCGGGCTTGCGCCTAAGTAAAGATCCTTGTTAAATCTCGTGTGTGAAACAATGGAAACGATGTAATCTTTTACAGTGTCATCAACGTTAACCTCTCTGATCGCATTTTTTATAAATTTAACTTCCTCCGGGTTAAGAATGGGCTTTATATCGTTTATCGGATGATGATCCATTTGAGATGTGAGCATTTCCATCTCCATGTCACGCTGCGGATAACCTATTTTTATCATGAAAGCAAATCTGTCAAGTTGAGCCTCAGGAAGTGGAAAAGTACCTTCGTATTCGATCGGGTTTTGAGTTGCCATGACGAAAAAGTTATCGCTAAGTTTGTGAGTAACGCCATCTATCGTGGTCTGATTTTCTGCCATTGCTTCAAGAATTGCAGACTGAGTCTTTGGAGTTGCCCTGTTTATTTCATCTGCGAGCAGTATATCGGTGAAAACAGGACCTGGTTTAAAGACGAATTCTCCTTTGTCTCTGTTGTAAATTGAAAGGCCTGTAAGATCTGTGGGAAGCAGGTCAGGTGTAAACTGGACACGCGTGAAATTCAATCCAAGTGAGATCGCAAAGGATCTGGCGAGCACCGTTTTCCCGGTACCCGGAACATCTTCAAGGAGTACATGACCGCCTATCATGAAAGAGATCAAAAGTTTTTCAATGGCCTCTTCCTTACCGAATATAACTTTAGAGATGTTTTTTATGATGCGATCTTTTAAATCAACGATATCCATTTTTTGCCTCCAAATAAAAATGACTCCATCCCAGGAGTCATTGGCTTTCGAGCGTTGGGTGAACTCCACCACCTCTAAAATTGTATCATATTTTAAAATTCGAATCAACATCAAACAAGAGGACATCCTGTCCTCAGCTTCGGCAAATAAACATTCGACTTGGAAGTGGGTTTAGTATATCAAAAGTTATAATCACCAATTTAACATGATTTTTGCCTTTAAATTAAACTTGTTGTGAAATTAGTTTCATAGTATAATTTATTATGTAGTAATGTTATATCAACAGGAGTTGAAAAGATGAACGAAAATTTGGAAAAGAAGCCAACGATTTCAGATGTAAGTAAGATGGCCGGAGTTTCTCAGGCAACAGTTTCAAGATATTTGAACTCTTCGTCTTCTGTTTCAAGTGAAACAAAGAAAAAAATAGAGAAGGTTGTAAAACTTTTAAAGTACAAGCCGTCAAGATTTGCTAAAAATTTGAAAACTCAAAGTACTTTCAGTATAAGTGTTGTAGTTCCAAACCTTAATCTTGAGTTTTACGGTGAAATTGTGGATTCGCTTTCTGTCTATGCAAATCAGAGAAATGTTGAGGTGATGGTAAATGTTACTCATAATCTGGATTACATAAAAGAAGCTATCTTTGATTTTGCTTTTAGTCGAAGAATGGATGGTATTGTTTTATGTACTCCAGATTTCAAGACCATTCAAATGTTTTCAACCCTTACGATACCAATAATTGCCCTTGATTGGAGAAATGACATAGGTGGGGATCTTAACGTTGACAGCATTACCATAGACAACAAAAAAGCGGCTTTCACGGCTGTGAATTATCTCTACAGCCGGGGTCACAGAAATTTTTTAATAGTAACCGGTGGTAAAAGCATTCAATCTTCCGTTGACAGGTTAAACGGAGTAAAACTATTTTCACAGAGGCATTTGGAAGCTCAATTTTCAATAAAAGATGGAAACTTTACACCGAATTCCGGATACGATATCGTTAAAAAATTTTTTAAATCGGGTAAAAAAACGACGGCTATCTTTGCATTTAACGATTTGATGGCTTTTGGCGGTTTAAAAGCGGTTATAGAAATGGGAATAAATGTTCCTGAAGATATATCTATAATGGGATTTGATAATTCATTCATCTCAAATTACACGTTTCCTCGCTTAACTACGGTAGATCAGCAAAAGGAGAAACTTGGCATTACGGCTGCATCTTTGATGATAGAAAGACTTTATTCAGTATCTAACAAAAGAAATCGTGAAATTATAGTGCCTTATAAAATTGTGGAAAGAGAGTCTGTAAATCAAATAAAGGAGTGATTCGAGTGAGAAAATATTTTTTTATTCTGTTGGTTTTTGTCATTGCCTTTGGCTTTTCCACGTTTGCTCAGAATATGATTGGGAATTCTGATTTTACTCAATCTCTTTACATCCCTGCTTCTATTCCTTCTGACGGAAACATATTTACAAATAACAATTGGTCTTTTCTTGTCAACGCAACAGGAGGAGGAACGGCAACAAGTGGAAATGGGTATTTTGAAGCCGTTTTTTATGATGCCGGATCTAACAGTTGGGCTGAACAGTTGCTTCAATCTCCTATTACTCTCGATCATGGATCAATTTATAAAGTCAGTTTCATGGCAAAATCTTCTATTTCAAGAAATGTAGAGGTAAAAATAGGCGGAACGGCAGGGGTAGGTTGGCCTGCTTACAATCCTGGCAACGGTATGGCCGGAGGGATGACCTTTCAACTTGGAAATGAATGGAAAACTTATGAGTTCACCTTTACGATGTACAAACCAACCGATGAACACGCTCGTTTCGAATTTGAACTCGGTCTTGCGACAGGGACTGTATGGATAAAAAATGTTTCTCTTGAGAAGGCGGGAGAGATGGAATCAAAATCAGAAACGCAAATTGCAACTTCTACTTTGACCGACGTTAAAGGATGGAATTTGATATTCGATCAAGACTTTTCAGTTGCAACTTCTATCGATAAGAATGTATGGAACTTCGATCTTGGTAATGGTCAAAATGGGTGGGGAAACAATGAACTTGAATACTACACGGATCGTAACGCTTACATTCAAAACGGCAATTTGATCATTGAGGCAAAGAAAGAGACAAAATCGGATAAGAACGGTACCTATGACTACACGTCTTCAAGAATGCTTACGATGGGAAAATTTTCTTTTGAATACGGTAAAGTCGTCATAGAAGCCAAACTACCTCAAGGGCAGGGAATATGGCCTGCGTTTTGGATGTTGGGAGACAATATAAATCAAGTTGGCTGGCCTGCCTGTGGAGAGATAGACATTATGGAAATGCTTGGAAATAATTCTGCAAAAGTTTATGGCACCGCACACGGTCCAATTTCGGGAGGAGTTGGCATAGGCCAAAGTTATACACTTCCATCCGGAACTTTCTCAGATTCTTACCATACATTCACATTCATATGGAATAAAGACGCTATGGGCTGGTATGTAGATGGTCATCTTTACTTCTTCCTTACCAAATCTTATGTAGAGGCAAATTACGGTCCACAGGATTGGGTATACGATCATCCGTTCTTTTTGATAATCAATCTTGCCGTTGGTGGGAATTGGCCGGGTAATCCAAACAGTTCAACTGTTTTCCCGCAAAAGATGTATATAAAGTACATAAAGGTGTATCAGGCTCAAAATTGATAATATCTCAAAGGAGGGAATTACATGGGTAAAGTAAAGTTTTTAGTTTTGCTGGTAGCCTTGATAGGCATAGTGAGCATCGGCCTTGCAGATGTTTCATATCCGTACCTTAGTCAGTACGGGCCTGCAATAGTCAACTGGGGAAGCAACGTCAAATACGGGGGAACTTTCAAGATAGTTCTTCCGGACGGGCCACTTCAATACAGTTTAAATCCTTTCATGGGTAACAACTCGACGCTTCCAACGTCCTTCATCTACGAATCGTTGTTCTTCATCAACTTAACCGGCGATGTCACTAATATGCTTGGGACGTCCTACGCATGGACGGACAACAACACTGAATTAGATGTGACGATCCGCCAGGGCGTTCAATGGTCGGACGGAGTTCCGTTCACACCACAGGATGTGGTCTTCACGTTCAACTATTTAAAAGCCAATCCGAGCATAGACCTTAACGGTATATGGTCATCTGCAAATGATCTTCAAAGTGTTTCTGCAAGCGGAAACACGGTTATATTCAAACTTTCACAACCTAACATGGCAATCTTCCAGTATTTGGTTGGAGAGCCAATAGTACCGGAACATATCTGGTCTAACATAACGGATCCTTCCAAATACACGAATCCGAATCCAGTCGGAACAGGTCCGTTTGTTTTCAAGAGTTTTAATCAACCGACGAACACGGTTACTTACGTTAAAAATCCTAATTACTGGATGACCGGCAGGCCATACCTCGACAGTGTGGTTGTGACGTCCGTCAATTCGAACGATATCTGCACACTTGATTTGATAAAACATGAATATGACATGTCTAACCTTTACATTCCGGG
>NZ_JBMFWB010000017.1:0-39496 GCF_049965695.1 Athalassotoga sp.
GACGATCAGTATCCGTACTACATGGTAGGATCGATTCAGGTTGCTCCCGAAATGCTTGCTTTGAACATCCATCTTAAGTAATAAAATTGAGGGGACTTAAGTCCCCTCAATTTATTTCCTTGAATTCGCCATCTTTGAAAGAAAATATATATATTTCAGTGTTTTGAGGTACATATTCTTTTATCTCATCCAAAGAAAGATGTTTCACGTAAAGTAAAAAGGCTGATATGGTTATTCCATGTGATACTATCAAAGGATGATCAAATCTTTGAAGGTAATCTTTTACGGCGTTAACCATTCTATCTTGAACCACTTTTACAGTTTCTGAATTTTCCATTTGCCATTTTGATGGATTTTCTTTCCAAATTTTACCTTCCGGTGTTTTCATCAATTCATCGAGAAAATTTCCTTCCCAACTGCCATAATTCATCTCTCTTAACCTAACGTCAGTTTCTACACCAACCCCAAGGATTTCTCCTATTATCTGAGCGGTTTGGTAAGCCCTTATGAGATCGCTTGAGATGATCCTGTCTATAAGATGATCTTGGGTTTTCAAATATTCTCCAATGTTTTTTGCCTGCTTCATTCCCATATCGTTTAGAGGAGCGTCGAGACTTTGCCCCTGAAGGATGCCGCTGAGATTTGAATCAGTCTGGCCGTGTCTTGTAAGATAAAAAGTCTTCACTCAACCACCGGCAATGAAATTGCCAACTATTTCGACGCTTTTTTTCACTGCATGAGTTTTGAAAACTTTTATTCCTTCATCCAGCCTTGCAAGCCATCCATCTTTTTCTTTTTTGACGATGATGTAATATGTTTGAACAAAACCGTCATCAACTGAAATTGTTTTTAAAAGATATCCTTCATCACCCTTGAAAACGCCTTTGAATTGGATTATCGATTCATTTTCAACGAACTTTTTTGAAGCAATTTCGTTGATCTTTTCAAATGAAATATCTTTAAGATGCACATGGGGCATCCAATCAATCACCATCCTTGATGTACTGAATTCATGGCTTTCCATGATTATAGACCATGATTTTCGACCCATTTCATTCCATTTTCTCCCGTATTTCGTAGTCTTTAAAGGCATTACGTTTCTTTTCGAAAAAATAGCACCTATTTTTAAAGCATTGTCGGTGATCCATTCGACATGATCTTCATCATCCGTGACTATCAAAAATTTGCCATCTTTTTTGAGCGTTCTAAGGGCATTTTTTAAAAATTCTTCAGAGAAAAGTCTTCTTTTTTCGTGAGAATTTTTAGGCCACGGGATCGGATAAAACGAAAGCATTAAATCTATTGAAGATGGTTCAAAGACTTCCTGAACGAGAAATTTCGCGTCTCCTTGAAAGATCATCACGTTATTTAAGCCCATATCAAGTACCCTTTTGGCGGCTTTAACGCAGGATATTTCTGAATTTTCTATCCCGATAAACATATCGTTTGATCTTGATTTGGCCATTCTCGTCATGACCTCACCATTTCCGAATCCTATTTCAACGATTCGCTTTTTATTGTCATCGAATTTCAACGGAAGATGAAGGTCTTCCGGAAAAGAAATGTACTTAAGACACTTTGTATTCTTCGAAACTTTGAAGTTGGTAAAGTTTTGCGTATATTCCATCTTTTTTCATCAATTCCTCGTGATTTCCTTCTTCGACGATCTTTCCATCGTCTATCACTATTATTCTTTCTATATTTCTTACGGTCGAAAGTCTGTGTGCGATGACGATTGTCGTTCTGCCTTCAGTCAATCTCTCGCTTGCCCTTTGAATAAGCGATTCGGTTTCGACATCAACGTTGCTTGTTGCCTCATCCATTATAACAACTTTTGGTTGTCTTACAAAGGTTCTTATCATAGATATGAGTTGCCTCTGACCCATTGAAAGGTTATTTCCGCCTTCTCTGACTTCCGTATCAATTCCGTTTGGAAGAGAAGCGATGAACTTCTCTATGTCGAGTTTTTTGATCGCTTCTATTGCCATTTCCTTTGTTATCTTTTCATCGAACAATCTTATGTTATCAAAAACTGTCCCGGAAAAAAGCATGACTTCTTGAATCACGATGTTAACGTTTTTTCTCAATTCTTCGATTGGACAATCTCTAACTTCAACATCGCCAATTTTGGCACTTCCTTTTGAATAAGGATATAAACCGGTCAGAATTGAAGAAATCGTTGATTTTCCTGCACCGGTATGACCGACTATGGCGAGTTTTCCCCCATTTTCGACCGTAAAGGAGACATCTTTGAGTATCATGGTGTCTTGGGAATATCCAAACCAAAGGTTTTTAACCTCTATTTTCCCGTTGCTTATCTTCTTATCCGAAATTGGTCTTTGAGGTTGTGGCAATTTGAACAGAGCCCTTATTCTTTCTATTGAAACCATCGCAGATTGAATATTTGAAAAATTTTCGGCGAGATCATTTATAGGGGTGAATGCCATGCCTATGTAACTCACGAAAGCGTAAAGAGTTCCTATTTCCATCTGTCCATGGATTATCGCTTGAACTCCAAACCAAATAACAAGGGCTGTTCCGACGTACCTTAAAAAGTCTATCAAAGGTCTGAAAAAAGCGAAAATCAGCAATTGTTTCATGGCTGCTTTGTAATAATCGTTGTTTATGACTGAAAATTCATCCGATTTTTCTTTTTCTCTGTTGAAAAGCACTGTTACGACCATTCCGCTAAGGTGTTCTGCCAAAAAGCCATTTATCGCTGCCAATTTTGCCCTTACGGCTCTGTACGCTTTTCTTGAATATGTTCTGAAAATTGATGTTATGATGGCGACGGTTATGAAAATTGGAATTGTTATTAGGAAAAGTCGAAAATCGACAAGAAATAAGACGTAAAGTATGCCCGCTATCAAAACGGCATCTTTGAAGATGGATGAAATCATGGTCGAGAACATGTTGTTCAAATTTTGAACATCATTAGTCACACGCGTTACAAGTCTTCCGCTTATGTTTGAATCAAAAAATTTCATAGGTTGATCGATAAGATGAACGAAAAGTTGATTTCTGACATCGTTAACTGCCCGTATGCCAACACTTTGAGACGTGTAATTTTGAATGTAGGAAAAGACAAACGAAACAAGAAAGATCATGAAGATCTCAAATGCCACAAGCGATATGCCTGAAAATCTTATTTGATTGTATTGGGAAGCACTTATCGTGTAAGAATTTCCGTTTCCTTGAAAGATATACTCGTTTTCTAAATGTTTTACCGTATATGCACCATTTGAAGACGGGATGAAATATTTTCCGTCTATCTCTATTGAATTGTAAGAAGGCTTTGCAGATACGGCGTATTTCGAAGGATTAAGATACAGGTTTATAGCATTACTTGTGAGTATGGTTGGAAACAATCCCATAACACTCACGATGATCATGAGTGCTATTGAAAGGCTCATCATCTTCCAGTAAGGTTTTATGTACTTGAAGACCCAGAAGGAAAGTTTCAGGCTATCAAGGAATGGAAGTTTGTACTCTTCTTGTTCATAAGATGGCGGCATGAGTTACCTCTAACTTTTTCAAATAGCTGACTCCTCATTACGTATTTTGAGAATCTCTTGAAGTTGGATTATCTCTTTTTTGATGATCCCGTTTCCAACTCTGACTGATTCCTCAACTTTTTTGCACGCATAAACAACGGACGAATGATCCCGTCCAAACCATTCTCCTATTTCCGCAAAGGTTTTTCCAAGATATTTTCTGGCGAAGAACATGCCGATCTGTCTTGCGTTTGAAAGTTTCGCCGTTCTTAACTTAGCATCTATTTCGGCCGGTCTAACATCGAAGATCATCGCAAGCGCGTTGAAAAATATTTCCTTCTCGATAACTTTTTTGCCTTGAAAGTTTTTTATCTCGACGCCAGATACTTCTCTTACTATCTTTGAAATGTTAGATTTATCGACAGCGCTTTTGACATTTTTAAAGGCTATTTTATTTATTATTCCTTTTATGGTCCTTATGTTGTCTGAAGCCTCGACTATTTCTCTTATACTTTCATCATCAAGTGGTATTCTGTTTTTTGAAGCAAAGGTTTTGGCTATCTCAAATTTAGTTTGCACATCCGGATTATCAACCTTTACCATGAGACCCATCTGTAACCTCGAAACAAGTCTCGGCTGAAATTTGGAAAGTTGGGTTGGCGTCCTATCGCTGCACAAGACTATCTGTCTTTGATTGTCTATGAAATGATTGAGCGTATGGAAAAGTTCCGATTGAATTCCGTCTTTCCCTTCAAGAATTTGTATATCGTCGATCATAAGGATATCAAGTTTTTCCCTGATACTTTTTCGAAATTCAATCGTTGAGCCGTTTTTTATCGCAACTATGAGATCGTTCATGAATTTTTCTGCCGTCATGTACATCACATGGAGATCCGGTGAATTTTCGAGTACGTAATTCGCAATGGCATTCAAAAGATGTGTTTTTCCAAGTCCGACACCGCCGTAAAGGAAAAAAGGATTCATCTTTCCAGGATTTTTGGCAATCTCTATCGCTCCGTCATATCCTTCCTCGTTAAAAGGGCCGACGACAAAACTCTCGAAGGTGTATTCTTTGTTAAATTCGCTTAAAAGTACAGGCCTTTTCCTGACAAGCGGTACATTTTGTCTCGGTTCGCTTTCCTGAACGATTTCGTCCTTTATCTGGTAAGGAATATCTTTTCCGCTCACTTCCCGTATCGTTTCAACGAATTGTTTGGCATACCTTTGATTTATCCAATCCTTTATGAAAAGATTTCCAACGGAAAAAACCACAAGATCGTCCGTTGCGGACTCAACCTTGAAAGTGCTAAACCACATCTCCCATATCTTTCTGGCAATTTTCGATTTTAAAGTCTCTATAAGTTTGTCTTTAAGTTCCACAGAATAACCCCTATTCGAGATAAGATTTGAAAGCCATACACTATAATAACAGAAAAAAGGTGATGTGTTCAAAAATTTTTTGTAAAAATTGTGTTCAATGTCCTATTTCTCTTTCTATCTGCTGAATCATGAAAAGTCTGCGGTAAAGACCGTTCAACTTCATAAGTTCATCGTGTGTTCCGGATTCAATAATTTTCCCTTCATCCATGACAAAAATCACATCGCTGTTTTTGACGGACGCTATGTTGTGTGTTATCACAATAGTGGTCATATCCTTCAAAGTTTTACCTATGTCTTCGAGTATCAGAGTTGCTGTCTGTGAATCCACAGCCGACAAAACGTCGTCCAAAATTATAACCTGCGCATTCTTAAAAATGCCTCTTGATAAACTCAGGCGTTGCCTTTGACCTCCAGAAAGCGTCACACCTCTTTCTCCGACAAGCGTGTCGTACTTGTCATCGAACTTAACAACTTCTTCATGAAAATGAGCAACCTTTGAAGCATCCTCCACATCGTCTTCTGAAAACTGTTCAAGTCCAAAGGCTACATTTTTTGAGATTTTGGTGCTGAAAAGGAAGGATTCTTGAGGTATTAAAAGTACATTTTCCCTTAAAGATTTTCCGTTTATGCGGTTTATGTCAACACCGTTGTAGAAAATCTGACCATCCTCGATGGAATATAATTTTGTCATAAGTTTGACAAGCATTGTTTTACCGGACCCTATTTTACCTATTACGGCGATCTTCTGACCGGCTTTTATCTTAAGATCTACTCCTTTTAAAATATTCTCACCGTTGTAAGAAAAGTTGAGATGCTTTATCTCAAGAGTTTCAAATTTACCGGGAAATTCAAGGCCTTCTTCTTTTCTGTCCGGAGTTTCCATCAGCGATTCTATTCTTTCTTGAGAAGCCCTGCCCATCTGTAACACGTTTATGACCTGCCCTATTGCCACAAATGGCCATGTCAACATTCCAAGATAACTTATGAAAGCCACAAAATCACCAAGATTAACCGTGCCGCTTATGACCATTTGACCGCCTAAGAAGATGGCTATTGCCGTTGTTAGAGCCGCCAAAAAACTTATCAAAGGACCATAAACTGCGGATATTCTAAGAAGTAAAAAATTGTCATTGGCGAATTGATCACACGATTGCTTGAAAAGAGCGTTGAATTTATCTTCAACTCCGTAAGATTTTATGGTCTTGACATTTGAAAAACTTTCTTGAGCCTTTTCACTTATGAAAGAAAAATCATTTTGCACCTTTTTGAACCTCGTGTGGATCTTTCCCCCAAAGTACCACGAGGAGATGGCGACAAAAGGTAACGGTATAAGTGAAATCAAAACAAGCCTGTAATCAACCACCATAAGCATGCCGGCGAAGACAAAAATCGTCATGGCTATCGCATCGACTGTCATTATAACGCCCTGACTTAACATCTGACTTACCGCCTGAACATCGTTTGTGTAATAAGCCATAAGATTGCCCACGCTATGTTCGTCAAGAAAAGATATCGGAGATCTCAAAAATTTGTCAAAAAGCGTTTGCTGAGCGTAAGCCTGAAACTTTCTTGCACTTCCGACGATAAGCATCCTCCATATAAACCTTCCAACGACAACACCTGCCGCTATTATGATTATGAGAACAACGAAATTCATGACAATTCCAAGATTCACAGGGGGTTTTATGACGATATTGACAACTTCCCCTATATACTTTGGAACAAGTATTTGAAGGTAATCTATGGAAGCAAGAAAAATTATTCCTAAAATATAATATTTCCATCTTTTTTCCAAAAAAGTTCTTATCACAATTCAATCACTCTTGTCTCGGAAGTCTTAGGATCTAAAAGCACGCATGTTGCCTTGCCGGTCAGGTAACCGCAACTTTCCCCGGGATTTATGACAAGTGTTTTACCGTATTGCTTTATTGTAAGCCTGTGAGTATGTCCAAAGAATATAAAATCGTAAAGTTGAGATTTTATGCCGGAATAAAGGGCTTGAGGTTCATGCATCAAATACATATGCTTTCCCTCCACATCTAACCAATGTGGCGATCTCATGATTTTTCCATTTGCACGTTTTTGAAGCAAAAGACGATCACCGTCGTTGTTTCCAAAAACACCGATAAATTTCATTTCCTCTTTCAAAAAAGATAGGATGGCAAAAGGAGAGACAAAATCTCCCATATGGAAGATCATCGAAACGTCATGATCTTTTGCAATTTCCATCGCTTTGTTTATCTTTTCCATGTTGTCATGAGAATCAGAGATCACCATCCACATAGATTCACCTTGAGTAATTTCTTGGACCGAATATCTTAGTGCCTATTCTGACAAGATTTGCGCCTTCCTCTATCGCAACCAAATAAGAATCTGACATACCCATTGAAAGTACGTCCATTTTGACATTTTCAAAATTCAAACTTTTGATGTGATCGAAAAGTGCTTTGGTGAGTTTAAAATAAGGCCTCAAATTTTCAGCCTCTAATGCAGGCCCCATCGTCATAAGTCCATATATCTTCAAATTTTGAAGTTTAGAGATTTCTTTTACGGCATCTTCAACCATTTCCGGCATCACACCGGCCTTTTGTGGTTCCAATCCGCTGTTAACCTCAATGAGAATCTTCATGACCTTACCGGTAGATTCGCATTTTTTGTTCAGAATCTTTGCAATTTCGACAGATCCTATTGTCTCTATCATATCGAAAAGACGGATCATCTTATTTATTTTATTTTCCTGAACGCTACCTATAAAATGCCATTCTACTTTTTCTTTGATTAAGGGAATGACTTTTTCAGCCTCTTGAACGTAATTTTCGCCGATTATCTTTGCGCCGGCCAAAATGCTTTCTTCAATTTCATCATAATTTCTGGACTTAGCGGCTACCTCAAGATCGACACCATGGGGCAGATCGGAAAGAATTTTTTTCACATTTTCGCTTATAGACATAAAAGATCACCTTTTTTATTATATCAAAAATCATTTCTTAACTATGTTTCTTCTTATGTTATCTTTTGATAAGACTTAATTAAAAGATAAAATTAGACGATCAATAATTGATCCATCTTAAAACCCCTTCTAAAGAGTGGAATTGTATAATTTTAATGATTGAAAGGAGAGGTCTGAATATGAAAGTGAAAGATATGGAAAAGATATTAAATAAAGAAGAAAACAAAAAAATGGCCGAAAAGGTAAGAGTTGAAACTTTGATCAAGGCCACGGTTTACGGAATAAGGTTTTAAGAAGGCGCGAAAGCGCCTTTTTTAACTGGAAATTTTTGTTTCTTCTGGTTTTCTTTCGATCTTTGTAGCCTTTCTAACTTCCCATACCAAACTTCCCACTCCGATGACCAAAACGACCATTATGACAAGTACAAACTCTATGCCAAGGCTATGTAAGTTGTGAATATGAAGCGGTGTGAGTATTTGAAAATCTGCTATTGATGGGAAAAGTAATCCAAATATTCCGGCTGCAACAAAAGTGATACCTCCCCATAATAAAGTTCTTCCGGCCGTTAAACTTGATAATTTTGATGCCATTTGCGGTGAAAGTTTTAAGTGTTTGGTTAAAGCACCGAAAGATAATCCGGCAAATGCCTGAACAGTTGTCGTTCCAATACCGAAGAAGAAGCCGGGTACCCATCCGAGATACATGTTTGGCATTGAAGGAGCGAGGACTGTGTAGATTATGAGTGCAAATGCTCCAAAGCCAAAACCGGCTATGAATCCATGAATTATCGCCATTTTTGGTGTTGGCGCTTGAACGTCTGGATATTCACCCTTAAGCGCCGCTGCATGGTGAGATCTGTCTATCTTTCCAAAATGTATGTGAAATGCATTTTTAAACTTGAAAACATACATACCGCCGAGTGCCATGGCAGTCCCAACTATTACGTATATTATGTAATTGAAATATGGCAGATCAAATACCTTTGAAAGTGCAAAATAAGAGACCTCGCTCATCAAAGCACGCTGGACTGTAAAACTCAACGAGAAAATCAAACCGACTATAAGACCTTTTTTTGCAGAGTAACTTCCAACGGCATAACTAAAAGTTATCGGCCAGGTGTGTTCATCAGGAGTTATTCCATGAACTATTCCCAGGAGATAAGAAGTTAATATAACCATTCCAACAGACATTCCTGCCGATGGAGACCACAAATTTATCATTCATTTCACCCTTTCAATTTTTGACAATCTTCACAAATTCCAAAAAAATCAAGTTGATGACTTTGTACTTTAAAACCTTCTATTTTGACGTTTTTAACAGGACAATCAAATACATCTTCTACTTTGAGACATTTGAGACATATAAGATGATGATGGTGATAAGGAGGACAAAAAATGTATCTTAATTCTCCTTCTATCGAATAACTTCTGGCAAGATTCATTTCCATAAGAAAGTTCACCATTCTATAAATAGTTGTAAGTCCCACTTTGACACCTTTTTTTGAAATGTCATCAAAGAGTTCTTTGGGAGTACGAAGATGATGTTCGAGAATGAAAAACTCAAGTGCCTCTTTCCTCGGTTCTGTCATGCGCATTCCTTTTTGATGGAGTTTTTCACTTACCATTCCAACCATTTCGTCTTTCATGTCACACCTCTTATAGAAAATAATTTTCTATAAGATTATAGCATATCTTTCCCAATAAAACAAAAAAATTCCGTTTTTTCACGGAATTATGGCGGAGGCGCTGGGATTCGAACCCAGAAGGTGCGGAGCACCACCGGTTTTCGAGACCGGCCCCTTAGCCATTCGGGCACGCCTCCAAAATTAATTCAAGATGGTGTGCCTGGCGGGAATTGAACCCGCAGCCTTTGGATCCGGAGTCCAACGCTCTATCCGTTAAGCTACAGGCACACTCGATCTATCAATAATTTATCTCTTCAGCATTTTCGTTACTCATATCTGGGCTTGGTTCTTCTTCGAATTCCTCGTTTGCATTTTCTTCATTGACAATTTCTGTTTCAGAACTTTCCGCGCTTTCTTCTTCAATCGGACTGCGTCCTTCTTTGCCTTCGAGGTACGCGTCAGCTATTCTTGAAGTTATCAATTTAATTGCACGAATCGCATCATCGTTTCCTGGAATTATGTAATCAACGTCGTCCGGATCGCAATTTGTATCTGCAATGCTCACTATTGGTATGTTGAGTATGTGTGCTTCTTCGACGGCGTTATATTCTCTCTTGGGATCAACCACGTAAAGCGCATCTGGGATTTTTTTCATGTCTTTAATTCCATCGAAATATTTTCTGAGACGTTCAAGTTCTTTACGAGTTGAATTTGATTCTTTTACGGGTAGTTTGTCAATATCTCCTGCTTTTTCCATTTCCTCAAGTTCCTGAAGCCTTTTTATTCTTCCGGTTATAGTTGAAAAGTTTGTCAAAAGACCGCCTATCCACCTTTTACTTATGTAAAAGGCTCCGCATCTCTTGGCCTCTTCTTCTATCGTTTGAGCACCTTGATGCTTTGTGCAAACGAAAAGTAGAGTCTTGTTCTGCTTCCCAAGATCGACGACAAAATCGTAAGCCCTGTCAAGGAGATTTGAAGTTTTTTGGAGATCGATTATGTATATGCCTTTTCTCGCGGCATAAACATAAGGTCTCATCTTGGGATTCCATCGTTTTGTTTGATGACCGAAATGCACGCCGGCCTCCAACAATTGTTTCATTTTGATTCTTTCTGCCACAATACACCTCCGAATGGTTTTAACCTCCACAACCGTCATTTCTTTTGAAGACCTTAAAAAAGGCACCTTTCAAAAGATCGGGCTGTGTGCGTTTTACGTCAAATTATATCACATTGTACTTAGTTTGTCTATGACTTCATCTATTGTGGACTATTTATGTTATAATAAGACGAGGTGATTGAATGCTCGATCTTTCAACAAAAAGTTCTTATGCCACGCGTGCCGTGTACGAATTGTCCCGTGCATGGAATCGTGGCGTTGAAAAGTTAACGCTTAAAGAAATAGTTTCAAAACAGGATGTTCCCCTTGATTACATGGAAAAATTGCTTTTCCAACTTAAAAGAGGCGGAATCGTAATCACTATACGAGGAAAAAACGGTGGTTATGCCCTTGCAAAGAGTCCTTCTGAAATAAAAATATCTGACATAACGACGTTGATGGAAAATCCTGTCAAAAGGTTGAATTGTCTTGTAAAAGAAAATTCTAAAAAGTGCGATATTTTTGATTATTGCATGATAAAATATGTCTGGAATGACGCTTACGTCGCGATGAACAAAGCCCTATCTAAATATACCTTTCAGGATCTCGTCGATATGGAAAGCAAATACGCCGCCCAAGTAAAGTCATGAAAGATCTTTTGATAGACAAAAGCCAGGACTTTTTCTTGATTCTTGAAAAAGAAAAATCAGAGTGGCCTGCCTTTTATTTTGAATATGTTAAAAATGCACCGTACATCTTTTCAAATTACCATCGTATTTTCAACTTGGATGAAGAAGCCATAAAAAAAAGAATCCTTTCTTTTGAAAGAAGATTTTTGGATAAGGTTTTTCAATCTTTACCTGAAATAGGCCCTTACAAGTACGAAGTTGCGCGTGCCATAGTTTCAAAGGCCGAGAGCATGGATTTAGCCATTTCGGACTTCCATTTTTATATAGTCGGTGGACTTGATTTTGATCCCGTTACTGTCATCGATGAACAAAACACTTTAATAGATGTACTTGCCTTATACAGGGTGGGCTTTGAAAATTTAGAAGATCTGTGCGTTAAAATTAGCATGAGGAGATGATTTAAATGGCGGAAGACGCAAAAAAGTACGTTTGTACGGTGTGCGGTTACGTTTACGATCCCGAAAAAGGAGATCCGGATAACGGCGTTAAAGCAGGAACTCCATTTTCAAAATTGCCAGACGATTGGGTATGTCCAGATTGTGGCGCGCCGAAGGATGCTTTTGATCCAATAGAATGACATACCCCCACCACTTATAGAAGTGGGGGCTTTAAAATTAAAACAACTCCACTTAAAGTGGAGTTGTTTTTTGGGAGGGATTGGAAGATCACTTGCTAAATATCGTCAGCATTTCCATTCCTTGAGAATAAACAACCATCGTAAGTGTTCCTCCAGAAGGAATTGATTCGTAAACTTTCTGAAAGTCTTGAACCGATGTTATTTGTTGGTTATTCAATGATGTTATTACATCTCCGACTTCAAGGCCTGCCATGTTTGCGTTGCTGTTAGGTGTAACTGAAGTGACAACAACGCCTGTTACGTTTGACGGTATAGAATACTGATTTACGTAAGTACTCGTTATGTTGGCAACTGTAAAACCGTTAGCGTTGTACACGTTGGTGTTCTGGAAAACGGTTTCGGATGAAAGTTTGACGTTAAAGGTCATGTATTGACCGTTTCTGTAAACTTTTAGACTCACGGTATCACCTGGGGCATATTCACTTATAACGCTTACAAGTTTATCTGCTCCGGTTATCTTAATTCCATTGGCTTCGACTATGACATCTTTTATCTTCAGACCGGCCTGTGCCGCTCCGGAATCAGGATAAACGCTAACGACAAGAGCACCTGAGTCTATTTTTATTCCAAGATTTTGCGCAAGAGCAGGGGTTAGATCGGTGATCTGAATTCCGAGATAACCTGGGCCTTTGCCCTGAATAAGACGGTTAATAAGTGTTTTGACCGTATCTATCGGTATCGCAAAACCTATGCCCTGACCTTGAGAAGATGATATTATGGCCGTGTTTATGCCTATAACTCTTCCGTGGATATCAACAAGAGGACCGCCACTGTTGCCCGGGTTTATAGGTGCGTCTGTTTGTATCATGTTGTAATAATATCCGGTATAGCCGGTACCTGAAGCATTGGGTTTTGGCACCTTCCTGTTTATAGCACTTACTATTCCAGATGTAACCGTGTAATCAAGTCCAAAGGGATTTCCTATCGCCACAACGTATTCCCCGACTTCCAGGTCATTCGAATTTCCAAGCACTGCTGTGGGGAAAGATGTGCCGGCAGGCGCTTCGATCTTAACAACCGCAAGATCATTCGTCGGATCTCCGCCGATAACTTTTCCGGTGTAAGTTTTGCCGCTCAAAAGTGTAACTTCAACCGTTTGTGCATTTCCGACAACATGATAATTTGTCACAACATATCCTTCAGAATTGAATATTATGCCCGATCCAAGATCGGCTATTTGCTGTTGTTGAGAAGGTGGTGGTGTAACTCCAAAAAATTGTCTGAAGAATGGATCAAGCGGATTTGACGTTGCGATCGTCTGGGTCGCAACAATTCTTACAACTGCAGGAGAAACGGCCTTAGCAACCGTTATGACCGGACTTTCGATGTTTGGATTGAGGTATCCATACGGAGCCGTTGCAGGACTCGAAAGTGCCGTGGTGTCAGTTGCAAAAGCAAAAACTCCTACCATGGCAAGTACCATCATCATCACGATTAGAACTTTAAACCTTTTCACAGATAAGCACCTCCTGAAATCTTTTTTCAATTTTTAGACTCAGAAGGAACTGACATGTTCAAATTGAAAGTATGTATTCTTTTATCGCTTTCGCAACACCATCTTCATCATTTGAAGATGTTATGTACTTTGCGACATTTATCAATTCAACGGGTGTGTAATCGTTGCCCATAACGATTGGGTGCCCCACAATTTTCAAAGCCTCAAGATCGTTGTAATTATCGCCTATAAATGCAGATTCTTCACGGGACATGCCGAATTTCTTTAGAAGAAAGTCAAGTGCTTTTTCCTTACCGCAACCGGGGCCAAAAAATTCAACAAAGCCTTCGTTATCTGGAAAAAGCGTGCTTAGCACCATCGTGAATTCCGAACAGTCCATTTCTTTTTCGATCGTCTTTATTTTGTTGAAATCTCCGACGACCGCAACTTCGCCGATCTCTTCGCCTATGCATGCAAAGATGTTCGGAACTTTGATCATTCTGTAGGCATTTCTTTCGAAATAAGATTTGTAACTTGACGGCGATGGTATCTCCTCTTCATAAACCATGTCAGGGGTTTCGGTAAAATGTGTAAACAGTACGGAAAAGAGATCGTATTTTTTGGCAAAGTACACTATCTTTGAAGCACAAGCGTAAGAAAGTGTTACCTTTTTTATCGTTCGGTGTGTTTTTATGGTCGAAATAAATGCGCCGTTTTGGAAGACACCCGGTATATCCGATGATATGGCTCCAAAGTACTCTTCAGAGGCCACAAAAGATCTGCCTGTGAAGATCGTCACATGAATTCCGGATTTTTCGAGTTTTTCGAGTGCTTTCAAATTCTCTTCGGATATTTTCTTATCAGAATCAAGCAAAGTACCATCAAGATCGATGCCGACGAATTTTATCATTTTTCAAAATCCTTTATCTCATTCAGCCTTCTTTCATGACGGCCACCTTCAAAGTTCGTTGAAAAAAATGTATCGATGGTCTCATCGGCCAAAGTGGGTCCCATAAGTCTTCCAGCCATGACAAGTACGTTCGCGTTGTTGTGCATCCTCGCGTATTTTGCCATCGTAGGGTACAGGCACAGCGCAGCGTAGATACCTTCGAATTTATTTGCGGTTATGGACATTCCGAGGCCTGTACCGCATATCAATATGCCATAATCTGCTTTTTTGTTTTTCAAGTCATCTACGACTTTTTTTGCAAAAACAGGGTAATCGACCGATTCGGTTGAATATGTGCCTTCATCCACAAATTCTATACCCTTCGATTCAAGATATTTTTTCACATGTTCCTTCAATTCGAAACCTGCATGATCGCTTCCAAGAGATATTTTCACTCTAATCATCCTTTCAATTTCCAAGATCGTAAGGTTTAGTCCAGTCAATCTTCGAGAGCAATTTGAAAGTCACAATGGCCATGACGATTTCGGCCAAAACCGGCGCTGCGAAGAACACAAAAAATCCCAAGACAGGATTTAAAAAAGATAAAATTTGATTCTGCCCAATGTAAATACCTTCCAAATCGGCAAAAGTTGCCCCTAAAAAGCCCATTCCCATGCTGACTAACGTACCGGTGGTGTTAAGCGGACGTCTTATGCCCCCTATTGAATTTGGCCATTTGATCGTGGCATACACTCCAAAAAAAGAAAGTGTCAGGAGGATGGGTATAGAAAATAACACCGTTACAATCGGAAAGAGCACATTACCGAATATCGCCGATAAAATAGAAAATGTCACGATCATGACGATTGCAAAGGCAGAAGTTATGACAAAGGCTTTGCTCCAAAGCGGTGTTCTTTTACCAATAGGAAGTGTGTTGACGAAATCGCCAACCTTTATCTCTATCGAAACAAGGCTTGCTGTTGCGATTACCGTGTACATGGATGATAAAAAAACAGATACAACAGGTATCATGATATCGCGAGTCGTGGCATTTGTTCCTTTACCCAAAGCACCTACTCCAACTAAAATCAAAGGAAAAATGGCAGGATATATGAGTAAAAAAAGAATGGAAGGTTCTCTTCTCATGAGTTTCTCGTCTTTTGAGATAAAAGCGATAACCGGCCTTCTTATCCTGTATTTTTTCCTGTGAATGGTGCGCTTGCTGGCACTTGTCATCTTTGAAAATCCCGTGAGTATGCCGTTTGAGGCTACAAGATAGGCAATAGCGCTCAAGGCTATACTCGTACCAATCACAAGTAAAATGCCACTCCATTGCATCTTCAAAGCATTCAGAAACCATGTCGAGGGGAGATATGGGGCGTTGACCGTGTTGATGTAATTTGAAAATGCCATTTCAACGTTTCCGGCATTTGAATTCAAAGATCCAACCATGCTCATGAGAATTATCACGAAAACGTAAACGATCAAAGATGTTAAAATCATAAATCTTTGTGTACCTGATTTCGAAGCAAATTTGGAAATGCCGAGTGCTATTAAAGAAGATATCGCCGTTAAAATTAGAAAGTAAAATATGTACATCACAAACATGAAGATGATCTCATACCATGGCATATTCACGGAATTGGCGTATGCCGCTAAAACAGGTATGACAAAAAGGGCGGGAAATCCACCCTGAATCATCGTTTCTATTGCTTTTGAAGAAAAAATTGTCGATTGCGAAATTGGCAAAGAAAGCAAAAAATCAACATCATCGCTCATAAAGACGTTAAGTGCGACGGCAGGCGTATCGGTCACCAACACGAGTACCAAAATGCCTATCATCGATATTTCGACAAAAAGATCGGCCAGGCTTACGCCACCAAAGACGATCGTTGAGTAAGTTTTAAAAGTTTCGACAAACAGAAAATAGGCTGGAATCCCTATTGCCGCAAAAACTCCCGCAAGGATCAACACGTAAGCAAAGAGAGGCATTCCGCGTCTTCCGCGCCTTTTTGGGATATTTGACCACATCTTCAACTTGTATTTGAGAAGAAGACCGAGTTGATTCATAGATTCTCTATTATCTCCTTAACATCCTCTTCATTAGATCCTGTGAGATTTAAAAAGATATCTTCGAGAGATTGCTTTCCGGATTCACTTCTTAATTCCGTAAGAGTCCCTTCGGCTATGATATTTCCGGCGTTTATTATGCCGATCCTGTCACACATCTTTTCTGCAATTTCGAGCACATGAGTCGTCATGAAAATGGCAGATCCTTCGTCTGCGTATTTTCTCAGCAACATCTTGAGTATTTTGGCACTTTTGGCATCAAGTCCAACTGTCGCCTCATCCAAAAATATGACCCTTGGTTTTCTCATGAGCACCGAGGTAAGTACAAGTTTCTGCTTCATTCCATGTGAATAATCTCCTATGAACTTTTCTAAAAAATTTATCTCAAAAGCATCGCACAGTTCAGAGATCATGTGCATCATTTCAACTTTTTCCATCGAAAAGATGGATCCCACGAATTCGAGAAATTCCTGGCCTGTCATGTTCTCGTACAGTTTCGGCTCGTCAGGTACCACGCCTATCTGAGATTTTACCTTTATCGGATGTGTTTCAAGATCGAGATCGCATATCTCTACCTTCCCGGAAGTTGGGACCAAAACGCCCGTGATCATTCTCATAGTGGTGGTTTTGCCGGCTCCATTCGGACCCAAAAAGCCATAAATTTCTCCTGCGTTTATCTTAAAACTTATCGATTTAACGGCCGTTATTTTCCCAAAATCCTTTCTCAGATTTGAAACTCTTACAAGTTCACTCATGCTTCTCCTTTTATCTCCAAAAGTTTTTTAACATGACCGAGTTCTTCATGTATTATCTTTCTAAGAATATCCCTTACCTTTTCGGTTTTAGAAACATCGAGTATTTCATTGTAGAAAATAATCGTTTCTTTTTCTATGGAAAGAGCAAAATCCGCTATATCGTTGATGTTCATGTACTTCGACTTTGATACCATTTCATTGTATGATGGAAAAATCACACCGTTGACTATACTTTCAAGGTAAGGCTTGGCATCCGACCATAATTGCGGATCTACATCATCAACTATATCTTTTGATATCCTCTCAAAATCTTTCGCGTGTTGTGCTTCTTGAGATTGCAAATAAGAAAAAAGTTCTTTCTTTCCGGGATTTTCAAGATTTTTCGCAAGATATCCGTAAAATTTCTCACCATCCCTTTCTATTTTGATGGCCATTTCAAGAATTTCATTTGGAGCATACTTGTCATTCATTTTTAATCCTCCTTTGTCAGATATGTCAAAAATTTGCTTTCCATATGCCGCTTTTGTTCGTCGGCTCTCGCATTCGCCCTTCGGTGTCTGGTCCTCGCGTTGCAGCGGAGGCCACCTCGCGGCGTCATGCTCTCCGCCTCCGTCTGTCTTTTTCAACGCGTCACTCGTTACCGATTACGCATTACTTTTTTTCTACATGCCACCCGCTACGAGCCATGTGCTGTTTTACCGATCACTCGTCACTGTTTTTTTTTGCCATAGGCTATTGGCCATGTGCTGTTTACTTGTTACCAAATATATTGTACATCCTATCAACTGCTTTTGCAAATCAAAAAAAGTGGCCGCTTTCACGGCCACAGTGGGGGTAGAGAAAGACGAACTTCTCACCAACTTAGGGTTATACCTCCTCCAAAGGTATAACCGTTTGCCCACAAAAGTTTTGCCTGAATCCATTCGTAGTTCAGGCCTATCTCTATGTAAGGTCCGGCAGTTTGCAATTCCCCCCTTATCCCACCGAACACCTCTATGTTCCAAAGATCCATTCCCACGCCAGCAGAGATCTTAACGGGATTTATTCTGCTCAAAGTCATTTCGTCCCAAAGTTCTCCTCTTAGCATTAAAAATCCAATCGAGGTTGTATCTTTGATTCCGAATTTCACCATTGGAATCAGATTTTCAAGGCCTAAAATTACCTTGCCGTACATCTGATCTATCAGATTACCCTCCATTCCCACAAAAATTCCCGTCGTCGCTTGCAAAGTCTGGTAGGTGTAAGCCTCTCCGATTATCGACAGTTCTGTCGATCCATAACTTATGCTTCCGAGTATTTTGGAACTCGTCTGATCGTAAAAGAGATCCAGCCCAAGTTTGTTTTGCGCTTTTTGACTTTCAAAGGCAAAATCCGATCTTATGTTGTCGGCAAAGCCCATGAAAACAAGGAAATTCTTTCCTCCACTCTGGGCACTTGCCACCGCACGGCTTTTTTGATCGCCTAAAGAAACCTGAATTACATTAACGCCAGTTATCAAAGAGACGTTTACCGTATTTTGTTTTGATTTGACGTTCATCGCAAATTTCGGATCTGCCAAATTCACCGTCCCTTCTCCGATTGCCTGAATTGTGATGTTGCCGAATATATCGTTCTTACCATTTATCTTCATTATCTCTCTGAAAATCTCAAAGGAAGCGCCGGAAAATGTTAAAATTCCCGACTTGTTTATCTGCTCTATCTGTCTGAATCTTTGATACTCATCGGAATTCATCTCATGGATTTCGTAATAGAAAAATCTGTTTTCATTCGGAACATCTATCTGAGAAATCATATTTGCTATCTCATTCTTTGTCTGATCATCGGCATCTATGAGTAAAATATTCGAATTGGGCGAGTAAAGTACGTATTTCGAAAGTACTCCCAAAAGGTCGTAAGCGACTTTGGCGCTAACGTATTTCAAAAAGACCATGGATGGTTTGTAAATCGTTGAACGAATCTTGTCTGGTGAATTCATGCTTCCCACAAGATATACATTTCCGACCTTTGCAAAGGCGTAATTGGTGGACATGAGCACTTTTTGCAAGGCATCTTCAAAGTTTGAAGACTGAAAGGTCATATCGACCGTGCCTGTCACATCATCCGCAAGTATGACCTGAGTGTTGTAAGTTCTCGCTATGTCATTTATCGCGTTTCTTAGATCGGCACCCGAAAAGGAGAAATCAATTCCAAAGGCAACCGTCGAGATGAGAATTATCGCTAACCATAACAATCTTTTCATCTTACTCACCTGCCCTTACCGCGACAAAGAGGATCACACGCTTGAGGACATCTTTGTAATCCAACTGGGTAAAAAGTTTTCCGATTATCGGTATGTCTCCAAGCACGGGTATCTTCGATTCAACGGATGAAATAGATGTAAAACTCATCGCCGCAACGGATATTCTCCCTCCGACGGGAATTGCTATGGACGTTTGAATGCCCTGCTGAACGGCGGCGGGAATATCCTGACCTACATCTTCAGATGAATAAAGCGCTTCCAAAACATCAAGCACAACTTTGTCGCCCATTATGGTCGGTGTTATCGTCGTCTCGATTCCTATCGGGATCTCTTTGTAATAAGTATTCCCGTTAAGCACGTACTGGTAAGATCTTATCGTTTTGGAAAAGATCTTGGACTGCACTCCGTTAATAGCCCTTACATTTGATTGAGAGAGCAGTTTGAGATCCTCACTTGATTTGTTTAGATTGAAACTGCCCGAGAAAAGTCCGAGAGGCGTTAAAATGTTTGCAGTGAACCATTCGTTGGATATCGAAAAGTAACTTGCCGTACCCGTTGATGTTGAGTTGTATCCCCAGTTTCTTTCCCATTTTCTAAATGTATTCTCGTCCGTTTCGACGACGGTTATCTCAAGTTCCACTTCCCTTTTCGGAATATCTAAAGTCTTTATCAAAGAAATTATCTTATCTGACATGTCATTTGGGGCGGTTACCGTCAGGACATAAGGATCGCCCGATGTGTTGACGTACTTTCTCATATAGACAGGAAGCAGAGATACTATATCGGATGCTTTGTAATTTACGCTTTTGTACTTTGTGGTCGTTGAAAAGTACATGAATTTATCGCTCGACGGTGTTGCCAAAGAGACAAAGTAGACTCCGTTTATCTTTGTCCACGAATATCCGCCGGCCAAAAGCAAAAGGTCGAGTGCCTGATCGATGGTTACGTTTTTTAGATCAATAGTCACGTATCCTCCAACGGAATCATCCGCTATTATGGTCTCACCCGTATCGTAAGAGATCTGGCTTAGCGCCTGTCTGAGATCCATTTCGAAAAAGGATTCACTTACCAGTTTTCCAAAAACGGAAATTGCGATTATCAAAAAAATAGACAAAATGATGATCTTTTTCATGATTGAACACTTCCCATCCTGACAAGATCATCCTGCGTTATCTCAAATGTGATCTCGGTCTTTATCTGTTGATTTGAATTCTTGTCACCTTTGTACGTGATCATCATCGGAACATGGTATTCGCCGGTTTTGACTATTTTGTAATTTCCTATCGGAATATCCACATATCTTTCGACAGATGGGAAGATCGAAAATCCCGATTCCGAAAGATACTGTGCCTGAAGGGTAAGATAATTCATCTGCGGATCTACTATGTCGTAGATTATGTTGAAATTCGTAAAGGTATTTCCGGTATTTTTTATCCACACCCTCAAAAACGCCTTATCCGTTGGCGTTGAAGGCATTATCTTCTCTACATTCGTTATTTCAAAGTTGTATCGTGTCGTTCCCGTTATTCTCATCATAACGGGAATATAAAAGGTAGAAAGGTTCGAAGAATTTTCAACCGATGTTTTTATCCTTAACGCAAATGCGTAAAGACCCGTAGCATCCTGCGGTACCTTGTACGAGAACGGAATGACTCTTTTTTGGTCCTCTCTTAGGGTAAAGTTATCGGGATACAATTTAACGTCATCGACTTGAGATCCAAAAATCCAGTAGCCATTTTCGTCCATTGAAAGCGTAACTGTGTCAACTGTGGCGGATATCGTCGAAAATTCTCTGTTTGAAAGTTCAAACTTTCCCATTTGATTTGTTCCGGCCTTAACATCGCCCGTTATTTCAGAAGGAGAAAGCAAGACATTGACATCTAAAGGTTTAGATGCAGATGTAGACTCTATCATCGAAAAAGTCTCCTCTTTGTGGCTTAAGAATCTTTCTCCCGATTTTAAATTTATCTTGACCGTGTACTCACCGGCCGGCAAAGACCTATCGTAAAGCGCGTACATCTCTCTTTCTATTTGAGGCATGACAAGATCGGTGTGATCCATCGTGAGATCTCCTCTGCCCCAGACTTTGTTGTTGGAAGAGACGATAAGATAATCGCCCGTCGGCCTAAATGAGGTATCGCCTGAATTTTTGACGATTGCACTTATTCTCAGGCCTCTTTGCGTTGAAGTTGCAATTGCGTCTAAATTCACTATTTCTATCCCCTCAAGTGCCAATTTTGAATTCGCAGGCCTTCCTTTGACCGTAACGTGGACTATGCTTCCGAACCTAAAGCGCCTTTCTATCGAAATTCCGGTACCCGTTGCATTTGAAGATGTGGGTGTGTTCTCCTTTGGTATGAAATTTGCCCACACCATGGCGTAATAATCACCGCCATACCTCACAGATCGCGGGACTTCGATGCTAATCTGAATTTTGGACGTTTGCAATGCGCGAACGTTAAGATTGATTTCGTTGTTTGGAAATTTTATCCAGTTTGCACAGGAGAAAGTGTAAGTAGAATCTTTCGTAAGATATATGTAGGCACCATTTTTGTCAAGCGTGAATGTACCGATCTCAAGTTGATAATTCACATCTGCAAGCGTGCCGTTGACAAGGTTTAATTCAAAGGTTTGAATGTCTCCGGGGTACATCTCGACTTCTGTCTTAAGCGGACTTAAACCAAGATTGTAGGTAACAGAAAAAGCGCTTATCGCAATGCAGATTAAGATTGCAAATATCGATAACTTTTTCATCCTTCTCTCACCCCTTTCGTTTCTTTAAAACTCTATTTGCCATTCGTCATTTTCAATTTTTCATTTTCAATTGTCAATTCTTTTCTCTGTCATTTCATGGATCCGACTGTATGTAAATGTCAAGATAGGTCACATACTCACCCTTTGGAGTCGCTTTGTCAACGCGAAAACCAAGCCATCCGTAAAAGATATGTGATCCTTGCGAGACCGTTATTTTCTGAGATTGATTACCGATATTGTCGTTTATCCATTTCATGTCATACCAGAAGTTGTTGTTCGAATTGTTTGCTGGAAGTCCGTAAGATGGGGCCGATGGATCGTCTATTTTGTATCCAATCCATGCCGGAACGATTCCGCCTAACCACCCACCGGTGCGAAAATACGTGTAAACTCCGCCATTAGTTTCAACTTGCACGGTCAATCCCGTTGTGTAATCCCCCGGCATGTTGACGTGGATGTAATAGTTAAGATATTGAATCGAGACGAAGATCCACTGGCTTATTTCGGTGCTTAGATATATTTTTGGCAAAGTATATGAATTATCCAAGGTTATATATCCATTTGTATTCCATGGATTAGAACCTTGAGCGTATGCTATGTTTGAATTTGTCTCTTCGACCCATGCGTTGTTTGTGCGCCTGTATATCGACAGACTTTGAGAAATAACAACGGACGTCAAAATTGTAAGGATTAAAATCGTCAAAATCTCTTTTCTCATATCCCCCATCCCCTTTTCAAAGAGGCCCCCGAAGGGGCCTCGAAAGAGATTCAGATGTTATGGATCGGATTGAATGAATATATCAAGATATGTCGAATATAGGCCTTTTGGCTGTTGGTAATTTACCCTGAAGCCAAGCCATCCGTAGAATGTATGTTCCCAATAGTTAGGACCATAAAGCGTTATCTTTTGTGTTGCCGATCCGTAATTTGCATTTATATACGCCATATCATACCAGAAACTGTTGTTTGTGCCATTTGACGGAAGTCCAACTCCTGGTGCAGTTGAATCGTCAACTTTGTATCCAAGCCATGTTGGAATAGATCCAGCCCCAGTAGGTCCACCGCTGAGATTTCCACCCGTCTGGAAGTAGGCGTAAACTCCACCGTTTGTCATCACATGAATTGTAAAACTGTCAACGGTGAAATCTCCCGGCACATCGACGTGTATAACGTAATTAAGGTATTGAACACTTATGTATATCCACTGGCTGACGTTAAGCGTCCAGTTTATCCTTGGAAGTTTGAACCATGTCGGAGTTGCTGGAAGTACCATGAAGTAACCAATGTTGGGGACTTGAACTGATGTTGAAAGGCCGCCGGTCGACCAGGTATTTGCACCCGTTGCAGATGCGAATACGGTGTTGGTAACCTGTACCCATGAACCTGCTCCTTCGGTTGGAACTGTCCACTGAAAAACCGGAACAGACGTTTGCGCAATTCCTATCACTCCAATGACGAGCAGCGCAAGCATACTCAACAGTATAACTTTTTTCATTTCCTATCACCCCTTATCCTTTCTATTTGATCTATCTTTCGGTGGCCACCAAAAAGACTTCTCAACTGTACTTAGCAAGATGCGTGCCAAAGCAGCACATGGCCAATAGCCTACGGCAAAAACAAAACAGTGACGCGTGATCGGTAATCAGCAAAACAGCACGTGGCTCGTAGCGGGTGGCAAGAAAGAGGCATTAGGGATTGGAGATTAGAGAAAAAAATAGTGACGCGTGATCGGTAACGAGTAAGCAGCCAAAGGCAAAAGGCGATTCCAGTTCTTCGACTGGAATGACAGCAGGCGGAGAGCATGATGCCGCAAGGTGACCTCCGCAGCGCAGCGAGGACCAGACACCGAGGGGCGAATGCTGGAGCCGATGCACAAAAAGGCGCATGGCCAATAGCATATGGCAAGAAAGAGACATTAGGGATTGGAGATTAGAGAAAAAAATAGTGACGCGTGATCGGTAACGAGTAAGCAGCTAAAGGCAAAAGGCGATTCCAGTTCTTCGACTGGAATGACGGACGGATGCGGAGAGCATGATGCCGCAGGAGATTGGTAACACAATAACATTGCTTGACAGAACACCTTATCCTTACTATAATAAAGAAAATCACAGGAGGTTTTAAAATGCTGACTTTAAACTGGAATAAAAAGATGAAATTCACAGCACATACCGAGTCAAATCATGAAGTCGTGATGGATTCTTCTCCAAATGTCGGTGGAGAAGATACGGCGGCAAGACCTATGGAGGTGTTGTTGGCAGCGCTTGGAGGATGCACTGCAATGGATGTAATTTCAATTCTTGAGAAGATGAAGACACCGCCGAAAGATTTTAAAATAGAAATTGATTACACCAGCGCGAAGGAACATCCAAAAATTTACACGTCTATCCATTTGAAGTACATCTTTATCGGAAATGTACCGAAAGAAAATGCCGAAAAAGCCGTCAATTTATCTCAGACAAAATATTGCAGTGCCTCGGCGATGCTTAGAAAATCCGCCGAAATTACTTATGAACTTGTCTTTGAAAGTTGAGAAATGATATCTTCCAATTGTTTTTCGTCAATGATTTTAACGCCAAGTTTTCTTGCTTTATCAAGTTTGGAACCAGGATTTTCTCCAGCGATAAGATAATCTGTTTTTGATGAAACATTTTCTCCAACATCACCTCCAAGATCAAGGAGGTGCTGTTTTATTTCTTCACGGGGTTTTGAAAGTGTTCCCGTTATAACAAAACGTTTTCCGGAAAGCACAGAAGGCGATCTGATTGGATATACGATTCCTGTTCCGACTCTATGAGATTTGAGTTTTTCGATCATTTCTTTCGTTCTGTCGAGCGAAAAGAATTGAACGACTGAATTCGCAACCTTTTCTCCCACTCCGTTTATTTTTATGAGTTCTTCTTTTTTTGCGTTTTGAAGTTCTTCGATATTGTGGTAACGTTTCTCAAGCAGTCTCGCGGTCGTTTCTCCTACCATCGGAATGCCGATTGCGGTTATGAGTCTGGAAAAAGGCAGATTTTTTGACTTTTCTATCTCATCCATGAGATTTTGAGCCGATTTCTCACCCATGTTTTCCAATTTTGAGATGAATTCTTTGTTCAAATCGTAAATGTCGGCAGGGTCTTTAACTTTACCGCTTTCTATGAGCTTTTTTATCAATTTGGTTCCAAGTCCATGAATATCCATAGCCTTCCGGGAGGCAAAATTTTCGATCCATGCTTCTAATTTGGCAGGGCAATAAGGGTTTAAACATCTTAGCGCAACATCTTGAGGTTCGATTTTGCCAACAGGTCCACCACATATTGGACATGAGGTGGGAGGATTTATCTGTTTTTCATCGCCTTTACGCTCTTCAACGATGGATTTAACAACCTGCGGTATTATTTCACCGGCTTTTTCTATTATAACTATATCGCCTATCCTTATGTCTCTTTCTTTGACGTAGTCGAAATTGTGTAAAGACGCACGTTTTACCGTCGTTCCGGCAAGACGCACAGGTTCTAATTCGGCGACAGGTGTGAGTGTGCCTGTTCTTCCAACCTGAACTGTGACTTTGAGTATTTTCGTTCTAACCTGTTCGGCCTGGAATTTGTACGCTATGGCCCAGCGTGGAGCCTTGGCGGTAAAGCCGAGATTTTCCTGAAGATCAAAGTCATTTACTTTTAGGACAGCACCATCAATGGGATAATCCAATTCTTCTCTTCTCTTTTCGCACCATTCAAGGTATGTTTTTACATCGTCCAGATTTTTGGCGATTTTTGATTCGCCGTTAACTTTGAATCCAATTTTTCTCATGAATTGAAGTGCATCCCATTGTGTTTTGATTCCGTATTTTCGAGGGCTTTCAAGGGTATATATGAAAGAATCAAGATGTCTTCTGGCGACCTCCGATGTGTCGAGTTGTCTTAAAGTGCCTGCGGCCGCATTACGTGGATTTGCAAAAAGCGGCAGTTCCTGATGTTGCCTTATAAGGTTAAGTTTTTTAAATTCAGTGAAAGACATGTATATTTCCCCTCGTACCTCAACATCTATCGGTTCATTGAGTATCAAAGGTATAGTTCTGACCGTTCTTGCGTTGTCAGTAACATTTTCTCCAACCTCACCGTCTCCACGGGTTGCGGCAAGCACGAGTTCACCTTTTTCATATTTAAGTCTTATCGAAAGGCCATCTATTTTCATTTCGCAAACGTATTCCATTTCATCTCGTTCGGCAAGTTTTTTTATTCTCTCATCGAATTCTTTTAATTCATCAAAAGAGTAAATGTTGTCGAGGCTGTACATCAAAGATGGATGTCTTACAGATGAAAAGCCATCAAGGATTTTCGCACCTATTCTTTGTGTCGGAGAATTTTGGCTTTTAAGGGCAGGATATTTAGTTTCAAGATCCACAAGTTCTTTAGCGAGCATATCGTACTCGTAATCTGTTATAACAGGATCGTTGAGTGTGTAGTATCTGTAATTATGATATTCTATTTCCTTTCGAAGTTTTTCGACACGCATCTTTATTTCTTCTGGAATTTCGTCCATCTTTTCCTCCCTGATGTTTTTGATCTCTACTCTCTAATGTCCGATCACCAATCTCTTTTTTTTCCATATGCTGTTTTGCTGATTACCGATCACGCGTTACTGTTTTGTTTTTGCCATAGGCTATTGGCCATATGCTTTTTTGTTCGTCGGCTCTCGCATTCGCCCTTCGGTGTCTGGTCCTCGCGTTGCTGCGGAGGTCACCTCTCGGCATCATGCTCTCCGCCTGCTGTCATTCCAGTCGAAGAACTGGAATCGCCTTTTGCCTTTGGCTGCTTACTCGTTACTGATCACGCGTTACTATTTTTTTTACATGCTACCCGCTACGAACTACGTGCTGTTTTTCAATATGCCAAAATTGGCGTACATTGGCTGTAAATCTTTTGCCTTTGTGACGTAATCTATCAAAGCGCCTATCATCGTGTTGCACGGAAATCTTTCAGGATCTAAACCATTCAGAATTCTGACGATATTTCTTCCGACGTAAAGTCCCGTAGCGATTGATTCAACGTACCCTTCAACTCCGGTTATTTGACCGGCAAAAAAAAGATTTTCCATGGTTTTCGATCTGAAAAACTCATCCGTAACTTTGGATGGTTCTATGTAAATGTTGGCATGCATTACCCCATACCTTACAATTTTAACATTTTCAAGTCCGGGTATCATTCTAAAAACTCTTTGCTGTTCATGCCATTTGAGCCTTGTTTGAAAACCCACGATGTTCAACAAAGTTCCTGCGTAATTGTCACGCCTTAGTTGAACAACCGCGTACGGTCTTTTACCGTTTAATTCCAACCCGACAGGTCTTAAAGGGCCATATCTCATGGCATCGATTCCGGATCTTGCTATTTCTTCAATTGGCTGGCATCTTGAAAACAAGAATTTTCTGTCGAATTTTTCCATAGGAAGTACTTCGGCGTTGACAAGATTTTCTCTGAATTGAAGATATTCATCTTTGTTCATGGGACAATTAAAATAATCTTTTCCTTTATCTTCATATCTGTTTGCAAGAAAAATCTTTGACATATCGATCGTTGTGGCATCAATTATGGGAGCCACCGCATCGAAAAAATGTGATCCGGTTTTAAATTTCGTCATGATCCATTTGTAAAGTTTTTCGGAGGTCGCAGGACCCGTTGCCATTATCCAAAAATCATCCGGAGGAATTTCCGTTATTTCTTCTCTTTGAACGTGTATTTTTGGATGAGATTCGATGATAGAAGTTATCTCTTCGGAAAACGTTTCTCTATCGACGACAAGTGCTTTTCCTCCCTCAATGGCATGCTTGTTGGCAATTTTTAAGACAAAAGAACCAAGATCGGTAAGTTCTTTTTTAAGAAGTCCCGAAGCATTTTTAAGATCGACGGATTTCAACGAATTGGAACAGACAAGTTCGGCGAATTTGCCAGTTTCATGCACATCTGTTTTTACGACAGGCCTCATTTCGTGCAACACGACATCATATCCTGCCTGCGCTATTTGATAGGTGGCTTCACTGCCGGCAAGTCCTCCGCCTACGACATGGACGATCTTTTCACTCAAGGACTTTTTCCTCCTAATTTATAAGTGTTAGATAAAGTATAACGCTGTCTTTAAAAACTTTCGGATCGAGGTACGTTATTTCTCTTATCTTGTTGAGTCTGTTGAGAATCGTGTTACGATGTATTTTCATGACTTTTGAAGTTTTGACTGGGCTCGCGTCGTTTTCAAAAAAAATTTTCAAAGTTTGAAGAAGTTCAGGATATTTTTCGAGTTTTTCGATCAAAACTTTCTTCATTCCTTTGTTTTCGATGACATCTTGAATTAAGAACACAGGAGAAAGTTTTGAATAACTTGACAGGCCGGAAGGGTCCGATCCGTAATGAAGAGCCGTCACAGACTGATGATAGGCTATTTCAGGAGTTGGATCCACGGAAATGCCAGCCTTGCATCCCTCCGGGACTTTTTCGATTTTTCCATCGAAGATGAAAAAATCCTCTCCCGATTCCATATGCTTGACAAATCTTCCACCGATTTTGGCCATTTCTCCTCTTAACTGGATGTTTCCTATCTGAGATATCGCGGCGCACAAGATGGGCTTACTTATCCCTTTAAAAGCGTTGATTATCTCAGGGGGTATGGATTCTTCAGCGTAACCTTCCGTTGTTTTGGCAAACTCTTCAAGTACATTTTGGACGAAGATGGCCAAAGTCTCTTCGGAAAATTCGTATCCAATCAAAAGTACGCAGCCTTTAAAATTTGTGAAGTTGAAAGGAATGACAAGCACGTGCTTTTGATCGTGCACAAGGCCTACCCTTACTCCTGTCTTTATGGCAACCGAAACGGCCTGAGAAAGATCGGCAGAGAGACCTATCGTTGAGAATTTCGGAACACCTTCCATATCGGTGCATATAACGTCTCCGTTGAAAAGATCAATCAGTTTTTCTCCGATTTCATCCCATATTTCCATGTATCACACCTTAACCTTTGGAAGGCTGAAAACACAGCCACAATAATTTTGTCTGTAAATTCCAAGCGATTTGCAATAATTGACGCTTTCCAAGAAACCGTTATTTTTTCTGAAAGCGCTTGGAATGTACGTTGTGCCTATTTTTTTGGCAAGTTTTGTGCCAATGTCGTTTATGAAGTTCACATCTTTGTGAGGACTCGTCGTAAGAGATGTGGCAAAGGCGTCGAATCCGTTTTCTTTCGCAAAGAGTGCAGACTTTCTCAACCTGAAGGCGATGCACGCTTTGCATCTCATAGATCCTTCCGGCAGATCTTCAAGGCCTCTGACTGTCTTAAACCATTCATCCGGATCGTAGGAAGGGTAAAAGACGTCAAAGTTCCAGATGGATGACAATTTTTCAAGTGCCTGACGCCTTTTCGAATACTCCTCGTACGGTTGAACATTCGGATTGAAAAAATACCCAACAACTTCGCCGGATCCAGAAAGCCTTTTGTACGCTGTGGTGGCATCCGGCGCGCAACAGATGTGAAGCAAAATTCTCATCCAACAATCTCCTTTATCTTTGATTTCAGAGAATCCACATCTAATCCTTCTATTCTGTAAAGGTCCTTTACAAGACCGGATCTTGTGTAATCGAAGAGACCTATTCTTGTAAAACTTTTTGGATAAGCACGGTTGTCAAGTGCAAACTCGGATATAACACCACCAAGTCCCGTGTTGGCGTTGTGATCTTCGAAAGTTAAAACATGCTTCGAAGATATGTAAGTCGTTATCCATTTTGGCAATTCAAAAGGTGTCGGTACTCCCACGACCGTAACTTTGATCCCTTCTTTAAGCAGATCATCTGCTGCTTTGACGGCAATGTGGGAAGTTTGACCGGTTGAAAAAACAGTGACATCTTCGCCTTTTCTGAAAAGATCGCATTCGCCGTAAACAAACTCGTAATTCTCATCAAAAAATGCTTCACCGTTATTTTTGGTTATAACGGGGATTTTCGATCTACCAACTGCCATGGCATAATTTCCCCACACCTTCGCCATAAATCTTAACGATCTATCGGTTTGATTTCCATCCTGAGGCACGATGAGTTTGAAATTGTATATGTTTCTCAAACCGCCTATGTAATCAACGCAATGATGCGTTTTGCCGTCTTCGCCGACGTCGGTGCCCACATGGGTCACGATCAACTTCAAATTCGTGTGGTTTATGTCATTTAACCTTTGCTGATTGTAGGTTTCATCTATTCCAAACACACCGAAGTCTCCAAAGAAAGTAATTACGCCCTGACTTGAAAGCGCTCCTGCGACCGTAGCCGCATTGTGTTCCTGAACGCCTGCCTGAAAGAAAAGATCCGGTGCCACATGCTCGAACAGATCAGTTTTTGTGGAAGGTTTGAGATCGCAATCTATAACGGCAACAGGCGTGTTGGTGGTCAATTTGGAATTGGCAAGCCCTATATCTGCGAGAGCACGGCCAAAAGCGTCGCGATTCGCAACACTTTCACCTGGCTTATAAATTCTGTTTTTTCCCGTATCGATCTTAACCTGATAAGGTTTTATCTCGAAATGAGGCATTGAAAAGGTTTTACGTCTTTCGATGTATTTTTGAATATCATTTTCGACGCCGAGTTCTTTCAAAGCCTTATCGGCTTGCTCGAGGGAAAGTGCTTTTCCGTGATATTCAACATCGTCTTCCATGAAAGAAACTCCCTTTCCCATCATAGTTCTACCTATGATCACGGTCGGTTTGTCTTGATTTTCAAGGGCATATTTTATGGCTTCATACAATTGAGCGTAATCGTGTCCATCAACTTCAAGTGCTCTCCATCCGTCTGCTTCGTAATCTTCTTTTATATCGACAAACATGACGTTACGTGCACGTCCGCTTATCTGGGCATCATTGTAATCTATCACAACCGTTAAATTCGAAAGGCCGAATTTTTTTGCAAATCTTCTTGCTTCAGCGACCTGACCTTTGGCCTGTTCGGCATCACTCATAAGCGCAAAAGTGTGGTAATCGAGATTTTGTATCTTGGCAGACAATGCCATGCCGCAGGCGGCGCTCAATCCCTGTCCGAGATTTCCGGTTGTCCATTCAACGCCAGGAATACCTCTTGTGATATGACCTTCAAAGGGAGAATCAAAATATCTGAAGCCGGTTATGGCATCTTCCACGTTGAAAAATCCAAGTTCGCCAAGAGTGGCATAAACTCCGGGAGAAGTATGGCCATGACTCACTATAATTCTGTCTCTCGAAGGGTTCCAAGGATCTTTAGGATCTATTCGGGCATTTGAAAAAACAGTAAGGTATATGTCTATCGAACTCATAGAACCTCCGGGATGACCTGAATCGGCCACGGTTGTCATTTTTATTATGTCTCCTCTGCAGCGTTTTCCGAGCAATTTAAGTTTTTGTATCTCCTCTTCCGGTAATTTTTCATGAGAAAATCTTTTTTTCATTCAAAACACCTCCAAATTCATTTGTTATAAAGCAATCTTGCGTACTCATCTTTAACGTTTTTCTTTCTTTTAACAGCCTCAAGGATAGAAAAATCTATCTTTGCCACCAACGTTTCTTCGAGAATTTTACTTTGTGTCTGCTTTATTATACCGCTCATGGAATCAGTTGCTTCTATCGGAGCGTAAATTCCGCTTTGACCTGTGAAATGATCTCCCACCATGTAACTTTCCATCGAGTATGAATATCTCTGCTGTGAATAAAGCCAGGCATGACCGAATGATTCATAATCGCCAACCCATTTCTTGGTAAGACATGGATTTAAAATCAGATCGACGTCTTCATCTATCTCATCATCCATGAAGGCAACTTTCACGTTGTAGATTGTAAAAGTATTTCCTTCGACTGATTTACCGTTACCGTTTATAAAATGATATATCTTCATGCCCTTAACCAAATCGGCATATCCAACGTAAATTTTCTCGATAGAGGCAACGTTGGAAAAAATCTTCAAACATTCATCTTCTATCTTTGATATTTGATTTCCGGAAAGGTTTTCTTCGGGAACAGAATACAGTTCCATATTCATTCCGGCCGGAAAAAGCACGATCTGGGCTCCTTCCGTTTTTGCCGCCTTCACAAGGGATAAAACTTTTGTATGAAAATCTTTGGAATTTTTGAAATTCTGGTGTTGAAATTGTATAACCCCTACATATTCAAAAGCATCAGGATCGATTACCGGATGGTCCAAAAAAGCGTTTGTTCTTCTTTTCAGAAAAAGGGACCTGAAAACATCTGATATCTTTCCAAAGATCATTTTTCCGCTTGTCCTTTGTTATTTTGGGTGTATTCTTTCTTTTCCGTCGAAAAAGCAACCATTGTGTATCTGTCGGAAAGCACTATCATTCCATCTGTGAATTCGGTCATTTTTAAGAAGAAAGAATAATTCACATTTTCAGGTGGCGTTATGTTCACAATGATCGTTGGGATGCCGGTTGTTTGGGCACATCCCCAGCCACTTGCTATAAGTTCGTAAGGGTTGTAACTTTGACTTTTGAGATATCCGACGATGAGATCTATTTTAAACTCGGTAATTTTCAGAAGGAGATCACGCATTCTCAGTTCATCGTTGTAAAGTGTGCCAATTTTCAAATTCGATGATTCGAAGAAAAGTTCGTCTAACGTTACGGGCACACGCCACCTTCTCTGAAAGATGTTGAAATTGGAATCGTCAAAAACAATTCCATTTTCATCTACCTTTAACCATCTACCAATCGTCGAGAGCGTACGATCCGAAGTTATACCAAGATCGAATTTCGTGAATTCGGTAGATGAAAGAATGGATCCCATGTAAATTCTGAACATTCACATCGCTCTCCTTTTAACACTTCATACCGGATGAAACTATAAACTTACATATCTCCCTCACACTTTCAACGATAGAGTTATCACTTATTTGAAAAAAAAGAAAACTCGTTCTTAATTTTTGATCGCTTTTGGCTATTGCCATCACAAGTTCGCGCTGTGTGTAAGGTGTCAATCTGTTTACGTCAAGTGTGCTTGCTGCCATTTCAAGCAAATCAAGGTTTAAAGAATCAAAAGAGGTGGCTTTAACAGTTTGCAAAATTTTTGGAATTAAAACTTCGTAGACGGCGAGATCGTGTGAATAACCTCCTATGTTTAAATCAAGGATGCCTGCTACCTTGGAAAGTTCAGTTGCGTTCATTGAAAGCAAAGCATTTATAAGTACGGGTGATTTAGGCGGATATATGTAATAATCCCGTCCAACGAATTTTCCAAAGGCCTTAAGTGTGTCCAAATATCCCATCTTTTCCAATCTGCGTTCATCTGTTGGATTGAAATCCATTGCGCTTCCTATTGTTCCAGATGGCGTTATGATCTTCAATTCGACATCCTTCGGTATTTGTGGAAGAGAAAAAGGAATATCCGATACGTTTATAAGTAAGATCTTCTTAAACCCTTTTTCAATGGCCATGTTTACAGGCGCATTGTTGTAAACTCCTCCGTCTATGTAGGTTTGACCGTTTATGACCTGCCTCTGGAAGATCGGATAATTTGCACTTGCAAGCACATAATCCAAAAGTTGTCCTTTGGGAATTTGCGAAAGGTACAATTCAACGGGGGAAAATTTTGAAAGATCGTAAGTTACAAGTCCAAAATCTATTCCGCTATCTCTGATACGCTTTTCATCAATATTTTCTTTCACTATTTCACGTAACGGCTCCACGTTTAAAAGATGAAAAGATAATATTTCACGTGCCACATGAAAATACATATTGGTAGTGGAAGAAGCATTTACCGACATGACATCAGAGTAAGAAAGATCTTGCCATATCTTGTAGAGTTTTTCAGTTTCTCCCTGGCAGTAAAAGATACCATTCAAGGCCCCAACGGAAGTACCATAGACACCTTTCACGTCAAGGTCTAATTGATTTATCGCTCTAAGAGATCCGGCTTCGTATGCTCCTCGCGCGCCACCGCCTGTTAAAACCAAAGCCCATGAAGATGAAAAGGCCATAAAAGCACTCCCTGCTAAGATCAAAATGAAAAAAAGCCATCTCATTCAAACCATCTCTTTTAAATTATACCATACGTTATGGTAAAATTTTGAGTGGGAGGTTAAAATGAAAGACGAAAAAAAAGATGAAAAATTCATGAAAGTTATTGAGGAAAAAGTTTCGGTATGTACAGCGTGTCAGTTAAGCCAGACAAGGACAAATGTGGTGGTCGGAGAAGGAAACATTCATTCACCGATAGTCTTCGTCGGAGAAGGCCCCGGTGAGGACGAAGATTTGTCAGGAAGGCCTTTTGTTGGCAGGGCAGGTCAACTTTTTGATAAAATTCTTGAATCCGCAGGCTTTGTAAGAAAAGATCTCTACATAACCAACGTTGTAAAATGCAGGCCACCGGGAAACAGAACACCTTACACCGAAGAAATTCTTGCCTGTTCTCACTTTTTAATGGCCCAAATTGCCATAATAAATCCTCAAATAATAGTTACGCTTGGAGCAACTGCACTTAATTTTTTTATAAACGGATCGATAACGGAATCTCGTGGGAAATTTTTTGAATGGAAAGGAAACATAAGGATCTTTCCCATGTTTCATCCAAGTTATCTTTTAAGAAATCAATCCAAAGAGCCTGGTTCTCCAAAGGCTTTAACGTGGGACGATATAAGAGTGTTGAAAAAAGCATACGATGAAATAGTGACGAGTAACGCGTGATCGGTAATCAGCAAAACAGCACGTGGCGGGTAGCCGGTAGCACGTTGCAAAAACAGTAACGCGTGATCGGTAACGAGTAAGCAGCCAAAGGCAAAAGGCGATTCCAGTTCTTCGACTGGAATGACGGACGGAGGCGGAGAGCATGATGGGATCTAAGGAGGAATAGCGTGATATCGAGGATAAAAGGCACGAATGACATAATCGAAGATTCAAAAGTGTGGGAATGGCTGGAAGAAAAACTCAAAAATGTCGCGTTGAATTTTGGATTTGTTGAGGCAAGGACCCCCATTTTTGAGGCGACGGAATTGTTCAACAGAAGCGTTGGAAATGAAACCGATATCGTTCAAAAAGAGATGTACACTTTCGAAGATAAGGGAGGCAGATCGATAACGCTTAGACCGGAAGGTACGGCTCCCGTTATGCGTGCCTTCATCGAGAATAACCTTTCTTCCAAAGGCCTTCCTCAGAAACTTTTCTATTGCGGACCCATGTTCAGATACGAACGTCCTCAGGCGGGACGATTAAGACAGTTTCATCAATTCGGCGTGGAACTCATAGGATCATCTTTGCCGATAGCCGATGCCATGACGATTCTTTTAGCAATAGAAATGCTTAAGGCAATAGGCCTGGATGAATTCAAACTCAAAATAAATTCGACCGGCGATGAAAAATGCAGACCGAATTACGTTGAGGCACTCAAAGCGTATTACAAACCTTTTTTAAACGACCTTTGTGATGATTGCAAGGTCAGATATGATAGAAATGTTTTGAGATTGCTTGATTGTAAAAAAGATGCGAAATACGCCGAAAATGCACCTAAAATAACTGATTATCTTTGCGATGATTGTAAATCGCACTTTGATAAACTAAAAAAATACCTTGATGATATGGAAATAGAGTACGAAGTCGATCCTGCGATTGTGAGAGGCCTCGATTATTACACGAGAACAGTTTTTGAGTTCAAATATCCCAATCTTGGGGCACAGGATGCGATAGGCGGAGGAGGTCGATACGACAATCTTATAGAAGAATTGGGAGGATCAAAAGTCCCATCTATTGGCTTTGCTTTTGGAATTGAAAGATTGATCCTTGCCCTTGAAGCAGAAAAAAGGCTTCCTAAAATAGAAGGATTAGATATTTACGTCATATCCATAGATGAGAATCAAAAGATCGAGGCATTGAAGATTGCCGGTGCGCTCTCAAAATATTTTAAAGTCGATGTCGATGTGATGGGAAGAAACGTTAAAGGTCAGTTTTCTCATGCTTCGAAAGAAAATGCAAGGTATACGGTTGTCATAGGCGAAGAAGAGATAAAGACGGGCCTCTACACTTTGAAAAACATGAAAACGGGAGAACAGTGGAAGGTAAGGTTATCAGAGATAATAAAAATTGTGAGTGGATCTGGAGAAACAGACACGACTGACGCGTGAACAGCAAAAAAGCACATGGCGAATAGCAAATGGTAAGAGAAAAGACAGTGATCTGTAACGCGTGAAGAGTGAACAAAAACCAAGGACACCTGCCATTGCTACGATGCGGGATCTGAACTTTGTTTGGTATATAAAAAAGTCTGATTAGACTGAAGGAGGAGATCAACATGCAACTCGATCTCGATCAAAATTTGGTGAGGAAAGCAAGGGAACTGGCGAAAGAAATCACGGACGATGTACAAAAGTTCATAGATCTAAGAAGTACTGATTCCGTGGAAAGAACGGTGGCACGCATTTATGGCATTGATGGTGTTGATGCCGATGGTATTCCGCTTCCTAATTCCGTTGTCTACGATGTTAAAGCGCACGACGGACTTAAAAGAGGTATAGCATACTGGATTGCAAATGCATGCGTGGCAAAGTCTATGTCTCCTCAAGAAGTTGCGGAATCGGTGGGTAAAAAGGAATTTTCTCTCGTAGAAATCAGGCCTCAGAAAGAAAACATCGTTGCAGAAAAAATCGATGAATTAACGGAAACATCCATAAAGAAATTGGAAAAAATCAAGCACGAAAGAGATGACATGCTTAAGAAATTGGGAGATCCAAATCAACCTTACATTTACGTCATAGTCGCAACGGGAAATATATACGAAGACGTGATTCAGGCCAAAACTGCCGTCAGTGAAGGAGCAGACATAATTGCGGTGATAAGATCGACGGCTCAATCTTTGTTGGATTTTATACCATTTGGACCCACAACGGAAGGATATGGTGGAACTTACGCAACACAGGCCAATTTCAGGATAATGAGAAAGGCTTTGGATGAATCGGCGGCAAAAGTTGGAAGATACGTCAGACTCACAAATTACGCTTCCGGTCTTTGCATGCCGGAGATAAGTGCCATAGCGGCAATAGAAGGTTTAGATATGCTGCTTAACGATTCGATGTATGGAATTTTATTTAGGAATATAAACATGATGAGGACATTTGTCGATCAATACACATCGAGACTTATATGCGCCTTTTCTCATATAACCATAAACACGGGAGAGGACAACTACATAAAAACATCGGATCCGATAGATCGTGCCCATACAGTTACAACATCCCAACTCATAAATGAACAATTTGCCCTTAAAGCCGGAATGGAACCCAAATACATGGGAATAGGCCATGCCTTTGAAATAGATCCGGATGTTGAAAACGGCTTGCTTTACGAAATTGCACATGCGCTCTTGACAAGATCGCTTTTCCCTCAAGCAACTCCCAAGTACATGCCGCCTACACGTTACATGACAGGCAACATATTCAAGGGATACGCGCAGAATACTTTGTACAACCTTGTTTCGGTTATGACTGGTCAATCGATACATCTGCTCGGAATGCTGACTGAAGCGATTCACACTCCGCTTGTGCAGGATAGGTATCTTGCAATATCAAACGCAAAATATGTTTTTAAAAACGCAAAAGCACTTGGTGAAGATGTTGAATTCAAAAAAGATGGTTTTGTTCAAGAAGAGGCCAGAAAAGTGCTTGAAAATGCCGTTTCACTGCTTGAACACATAAAATCGGTAGGCTTGATGGCTTCAATAGAAGAAGGGATATTTGGAGATATTTCAAGGAAAATAGATGAAGGTAAAGGCGCTGACGGCGTCTTTGTCAAGGGTGAGGATTACTACAATCCCATCATCGAAAAAATGGAAAAGATCGTAAGGAGTGGTGAATTATGATACCAAACTTAGATCTCAGAAGTATAAAGCCTTACGGGGATCAAACCAACGATGGCGTAATCCAGTTATCTTTCACGCTGCCGGTACCGGCAGGGGCAAAAGCACGCGAAGCGGCGAAAACGCTTATCGCTTCGATGGGTTTTTCGGATATCCAGATGGTGCTTTCGGAAGATATAGGAGGAGATTTCACATTTTTCGTTGTTTATGCGAAAACCAACAAATACGTTGATTACACCTCGATCAAGACGCTCGAGGTTGAAATACCAAAAATGGGAATTGAAGAGATAAATGATAAGATTTCGAAATATTTGAAGCGCCAAGTCGTGATAGTTGGCGCAACGATAGGTTCTGACGCACACACGATAGGGCTTGACTCGATCCTTAACATGAAAGGATACCATGGAGATTCAGGCCTTGAAAGGTATAAAGCCTTTAAAGTTTACAATCTCGGCAGTCAGATACCACCTTTGGAACTTGTTAAAAAATCAAGAGAATATAAAGCAGACGTTATACTTGTCTCGCAAATAGTTACACAAAGAGAGATTCACATCAAACAACTGACAGAACTTGTCGATATATTGGATGCTGAAAAAATAAGAGACAAAATACTTTTGATAGTCGGAGGACCGAGGATAACCCACGAACTTGCAGTTGAACTTGGATACGATGCCGGCTTTGGCGCAGGGACCATGCCATCTGATGTGGCGGCATACATAGCGGATAGAATTTTGAAAAAGTCTTCTTGAAGTGTTAGAAGGAGTTAAGATGAATGAAAGAGAGTGATAGGCAAAAAATAGCAAGAAAAGCGTTTGAGATGAGAGATCCGAAACTTCACGATCAAGCCCACTCAAAAGAATTGATAGCGGAAGAGACCTGGCACAAGACCACTCAGGGCCGGTACATGAGCCCTCTTGTCTACGGTGCAAGTGATGGAATAATAACGACTTTCGCCGTTGTCGCCGGCGCGATGGGTGCACATTTAAGTCCTCAGGTGGTTTTGATCATGGGATTTGCAAATCTTTTCGGCGATGGTTTTTCAATGGCAATGGGAGATTATCTCTCACAACGAACATCCTTGAAATACAATGAAAGTGAGCGTCAACGCGAAAAATGGGAGGTAGAAATAGATCCTGCTTCTGAAAAAACAGAGTTGATAGAGATATACAAATCAAAAGGTTTGAAAGAGGAAAAGGCAAAAGATCTTGTAGAAATTCTAAGTTCAAACAAAGATTTGTGGGTTGAGACCATGATGCATGAAGAACTTGGGATACTTGAGGATAAAATGGCTTCTCCGCGTGTAGACGCACTCGTTACTTTCTTTTCTTTTGTCTTTTTTGGTTTTATGCCACTTGTAACTTATATCCTTGCAAGTTTTATACCTTTTTTTGCGCAGAACACTTTTTTAACGGCAACAATTTTAACACTTGTGACTTTGTTTACAGTCGGTGCTTTGAGAAACATAGTTACAAATGTAAACTGGTTCAAAAGCGGTCTTGAAATGCTTTTGACGGGCAGTATGGCCGCTTTCGTGGCTTACATTGTCGGCTTCTTGATAAGATACATAACAACTTTGTGAAGGAGTGATCGAAATGGAATACAGAAAAGTAGGAAAATGGGGATTGAAGATAAGCGAATTGGGATTTGGGACATGG